>NZ_JACJJG010000011.1 GCF_016899855.1 Marseilla massiliensis | reverse complement strand
TTGTCTTAACTCCTTTACTACCTTACTCCTTAACTCCTTTAAAACTACCTTCATGAAAAAACTATTATTTCTTTTATCCTTATTCATATCACTGACAGCGGCTGGAGCCGACGCCTATTCGGTTGCAGGGCTGTTTCCGTTGCAGGGCAGCGGCAGGGTGATATACAACTTCAATCAAGGCTGGCGCTTCCATTTGGGTGACGCACAGGGTGCCGAGGCCGTATCGTATGACGACAGCAGATGGACCGTTGTGTGCGCCCCGCATACCGCAAGGCTTGAACCTGCCGACGCAAGCGGTGGCCGCAACTATCAAGGCATAGTATGGTACAGAAAGCACTTCACCGTTCCTGCCGACATGAAAGGCAAGGACGTTACCGTGCATTTCGAGGCGATAATGGGCAAACAAGACATCTTCGTGAACGGAAAGAAGGTGAAAAGCCATCTCGGAGGCTATCTCCCGATAACCATAAACCTATCTGAACTCGGCGTGAAGGCGGGCGACAAGTGCCTGATAGCTGTCAAGGCCGACAACAGTGACGACAAGACGTATCCCCCGGGCAAGAAGCAGGCGGCGCTCGACTTCTGCTACCACGGCGGAATGTACCGCGACGTATGGCTCATCGGTAAGTCACCTGTGGCTATAACCGACGCCATCGAGGCGAACAAAGTAGCCGGAGGAGGCGTATTCCTGCACTATGACAACATATCGGAACAGAGCGCCGACGTGTTCGTAAACGTAGAAGTAGGTAACACGTCAGGCCGCACGGCGCAGCCTACGGTCATCGCCGTAGTGAAAGACCGTGACGGAAAACAACTATATTCTGTAACGAAAAAAATAAAGGTTAAGGCAGGAAAGGCTACTACGGCATATCTTGCCATGAAGATGAAGCAGCCGAAGTTGTGGTCGCCGGAGAGTCCCTATTTATATAATGTGGAGATAACCGTCGCTGAAAACGGTACGACAGTTGACGGCGGAATGGTGCGCATGGGCATACGCAAGGCAGAGTTCCGCGGAAAGGACGGCTTTTGGCTTAACGGCAAACCCTATCACCAGCTCATCGGCGGCAACCGCCATCAAGACTTTGCGTACGTTGGCAACGCAATGCCCAACAGCCAGCAATGGCGCGACGCCAAGCGACTGAAAGACGCGGGCATGACCATCGTGCGCTGCGCACACTACCCCATGGACCCGGCATTCATGGAGGCGTGTGACGAACTGGGGCTGTTTATCATCGTACCTACGCCTGGATGGCAGTACTGGAACAAAGACCCACGTTTCGGCGAGCTTGTACACGAGAACACAAGACAGATTATCCGCCGTGACCGCAACCACACTTGCGTGCTGCTTTGGGAACCGATACTTAACGAGACGCGCTATCCTGAGGACTTTGCGCTGAAAGCATTGCAGATAACACGCGATGAATTCCCATACCCCGGACGTCCGGGAGCGGTGGCCGACATGCCGTCTGCCGGTGTTGCCGACAACTACGACGTTGTGTACGACTGGCCCGAGAACATCGGAAAACCGACAACCGTTAAGGACAAGTGCGTATTCACGCGCGAGTTCGGCGAAATGGTAGACGACTGGTACGCGCATAACTGCCTCAACCGCGCCGCCCGTGCGTGGGGCGAGAAGCCCATGCTGACGGCCGCCCTGTCGCTCTGCGACACCTACGGAACGATGTTCCACGGCCAGCGCCAGTTCATCGGAGGCTGCCAGTGGCACCCCTTCGACCATCAGCGCGGCTACCATCCCGACCCGTATTACGGCGGTATATACGACGCCTTCCGCCAGAAGAAGTACACATTCGAGATGTTCCGCTCACAGGTAAGCGACGGCGAGCCGATGGTATTCATTGCAAACGAGATGACACAGTTCTCCGACTCGGACGTAACCGTATTCTCCAATTGCGACAGCGTGCGCCTGACGGTGTTCGAGGGCGACAAGAGCGTGACCCTTCCCGTTTTCCACGACGCTAACGGAATACAGTGCGCACCGGTGGTATTCAAGGGCTTCTGGGACTTCTGGCAGGCCCGCGAGTACAGCTACAAGCAGCGCAACTGGCAGCGCGTAAGCCTTCTTGCCGAGGGCATACGTGACGGAAAGGTTGTCGTCAAGGAAAAGAAAATGCCCTCGCGCCGCTCAACCAAGCTGCGCCTTTACGTCGACGACATGGGCAAGCAGCTCACCGCCGACGGCAGCGACTTCATCGTTGTTGTGGCCGAAGTGACCGACGACAACGGCAACGTAAAGCGCCTGGCGACGGACAACATATATTTCACCGTTGAGGGCGAGGGCCGTATCATAGGCGACGGCGCCGACATCATGGCCAACCCGCGCAAGGTGGAATGGGGAAGCGCGCCCGTGCTCATCCAGGCTACCGACCGTCCGGGCAAAATCACCATCACGGCACGCTCGTATTACGAAGGCAACTACGCACCGAAGGCCGACACATTGACCATCGAGAGCGTAGCCCCTGCCCTGCCCGCCTGTTTCACCGACAAACCTACAAGCACGCAAGCGGACAAGCAGACAGGCAGACAAACCGTAAAGCAAGCCATGACCGACGAGGAACGCCAGCGCACTCTCGAAGAGGTTAACCGCCAACAAGCTGACTTCGGAATACAATGATAATTAAGAATTAAGAAAAATAGCTTTGTCAAATCAGCATTGCATATTTTCTTAATTCTTAACTCTTAACTCTTAATTTCCAATAGGTGGTCTTTTGCTTTCCAAAAGGCCGTTAACCGCAAGCCAAAAGGCCGTCTTTTAGCGTGTAAAAGACGGCCTTTTATAATACCATTGAATATCAGGCAGTTACGTAATGCTAACGACTTGGTTGTAAAGTGACCGCTATACGCAGGAACAAAGACCTGAAACCATGCATCCAGACGCTACAGATCAAGACGCCTCAACAATTGCCCTCTTCGTTAAATTACGTTAATATTAAAAAAATAAAAAATATTTTGTCACTAAATGGCGTACCTTTGCGTACCATAAACAAACGAGGTAAAACATTAATCACGTGTTATCGCTGAGCCAATAACGTTACACGACATCAATATCAACAATCAAACACCACACGCCACGATGAAAAAAGCAACGCTTATATTACTCGCCACGGCACTAACCTACACCACGGCGACAGCCCAGTCCGACTCGCTGAAAGTTGACACGACGCTTAACCTGAGCGGTGTAACAGTAAAAGGAATGCGCTCCATAAATAAAGTAGACCGCCAGGTGCTGCTGCCCACCAAGGCTATGAAGCGCTCGGCGGGCAACGGGTACGAGCTGTTGCAGCTGATGCATCTCGACGGAATAAAGGTTGACCCGGTGCAACAGCAGATCACGTCGCTCAAAGGCGGTGGCGTACAAATCAGGATTAACGACGTTAAGGCCAACACACAAGACGTCATGGCGCTACAGCCCGACGAGGTAGTGCGCGTGGAGTATATCGACAACCCCGGCGTACGCTACTCTGACGAGAGCCTCGACGCCGTGATAAATTACGTGGTAAGGCGGCGCTACGCCGGCTATGTGGGCGGCTTGTCAACAATGCAGGCATTCACAACTGGCTTCAACAACAGTTCGGCATACTTCAAGTACAACCACAAGAAGTCGGAATTCGGCATACAGTACGGTTTCAGTTACCGCGGCTACGACCAACGCCGCTACGACGCCACGACCGACTACTACTTCACCGACGGCACCGAACGCCACAGGAACGAGGTGGGATACAACAGCGATTTCATGTACACAACCAATTTCGTACAGCTGAGTTACAACCTGGCCGAGCCCGACAAGTACAACCTGAACATACGCTTCAACTATGACGGATACAACAGCCCATACCGCGGAGTAAACCAACGAATTGAAGAAACGGGCATGCCCGACCTCTATTCGTACAACGAAAGGATGGACAAACAGTACACTCCGTCGCTCGACATCTACTATTCCGTTAACCTGCCCCACTCCCAGAACATCGTGGCCAACGTCGTAGGAACGTACATAAAGAGTAAGTACAAATACCTGATGCGTGAATATCTGTTCGACCAGACGCCCGAACAGTCGATGCAGTCAGCGGCGCTCAACGACTACAGCTATGCCACTAAGGGCGAGAAATATTCGCTGATAAGCGAGGCGATATACTCAAAAAACTTCAAGAAACTAACTCTCTCTGCCGGCGGAGAGTTCACGCTCAGCCGCACGGACAACCGTTACTCGGGCAGCGTAGGCACCCACGCCGTGCTCAACTCAAACAACCTGTACCTCTTCGCGCAGGCAAGCGGAAAGATAAAATGGCTGACCTACCAGCTCGGATTGGGCGCTAACCGTGCCTCGATACACCAGGACGACATCGGATTCGAGAAGTGGACATTCCGCCCGAGACTTTCGCTCCAGGCCTCGCCGATAAAGAACGTGTCGATACGTCTTAACGGACAGGTAAGCCAGGGAGTGCCCTCGCTCTCACAACTCAGCGACGTGCGCCAGCAGAGCAGCTCGCTCATGGCCTCCGACGGCAACGTAGGCCTGACGCCATACACCAGCTACCAGACTTATCTCGACGTCACCTGGAACCATCCTATGTTCAGTCTGTGGGTGAACGGAGGCCTCAGCTACTCTCCCGACGCCATTATGATGAGCTACATCCCCGAGCTGCAGGACGACGGGTCGTACATCATCGTGTCGCGCCCCGAGAACCAGCGGGCCTTTATCAGTAAGTGGACACGCGCCAACTTCACCCTGCATGCCATAAAAGACGTGCTTGACATCAGCCTATACGGCGCCTACCAGCGTTATGACAGCCGCGGACTTACCTACCGCCACACCTACAACTCATGGCAATGGGGTGCCGACGCAAGCCTCATGTTAGGCAACTGGACGGTCAACGCAGACTTTTACACTACGCCAAAAAGCTTCTACGGCGAGTCGATGAGCGGCGGCGAGAACTCGTCAGACCTCCGCGTAAGCTACCGTTGGAAAAACCTTCGCGTTGGCATAGGAGCCATACTCGTAGGCTATCCGCAGGGCTACGAGTACCCGGGATACACCGACAGCCAGTACTACAAGTCGCATTACAAGACATGGATCAAGGACAACGGCAACATGATATACTTCACCCTGTCGTACAACTTCAGCCGCGGCCGCAAGTACGACGCCGGACAACGCAAGCTGAACAACAGCGATAACGACAACGGAATAAAATAAACCAAACGCCGCCCTGCACGAAGTTTTTACGTATATGATGGCAAAAGTCTGCGCAAAATTTCGAATAATCGGATTTTTTGTGCTATCTTTGCCGTATGATGAAAACACGGAACACTAACATTATCAGGCTGTTACAGCTGGTACTTGCCTTCATTGCGCTGCCCTTGGGCGCAACGGCACAGCCCGACATGATAGTAGAACACTACACGCGCGAAGAGGGTTTGCCGAGCAACACTGTATACAGTGCGCTGAAAGACAGTGAAGGGTTCGTGTGGTTTGGCACCTGGCACGGGCTTTGCTCGTTTGACGGTTCAAAGTTCACGCCATACACCACACGCCCCAGCGGGCCTTCCGACGTTCCGCCGCAGAAGGTGAGGAACATCGTGGAAGACAAGGACGGATACTTGTGGATACGCAATACGGACAACCACCTGTACATGTTCGACAAGGTGACCGAAGCCTATCACGACATATATAACGAACTAAAGAAACTGTCACGCAACGTACAGGTAATAAAAATACAGCGCATGGACAGCGGACACGTGCTCGTGCTCACGCGCAACAAGGATATTTTCGAGGCCCACGTGGGCAGTGACGGCAAGATACAAGTAGATAAAATCTACGACTCCAAGCTCGACATAGACGCCTCGACAATGAGGCTGCGCCATAACGTCCTTGGCGAAAACAATGAATACGTGTACTGGCTTAGCTCAAGGCTCAACATGTACGTCATCACGAAAAAGCGCAACACACGCATACTCAAGGCCGTACGTAAAGGTGAAAGGTTCACTTCCTTCAGGCATGCAGGGCAATACATCTGCGCCGGAACGGCCAACGGACGCATTTACATAATCAACACAACTGACGGACATACGCAAGAATATTCATTCAAGGATACCGGCGCTCCGGTGACAAGCATTGAGCTAATTGACGGGAAACTGTATTTTACCTCCCCGTCAGGACTATACAGCCTGACCAAAGGTTCCGTCCCGAAGCTTATTACCGAGCAGGCACAAGGAATATATAAATCATTCTCTGACAAATACGGCAAACTATGGCTATGCTCGCAACGCGGGCTAATGACATGCCTCGACCCGGCAACAGGCAACAGGCAAACGTTCACAATGCCTACGGACAGCTTGTTTGCCGAGATGAAATTCATGGATACCGGAGCCAACGGATTGTTCATACTGCAACGCAACGGCGAGGTATGGCGCTTTGACCACAAGACAAAGACCATGCAGAACATCAACCGGCTGAAAGAGTTTACGGACTATGCCGTAGGGCCGCATTTCTTTGACGTTGACATCGACTCTAACGGCATAATGTGGCTATCGTCAACAACAAGCGGCGTTTACAAAGTATGTTTCCCTAAATACAGCTTCAGGTTCCTGTTTCCCGACATACTTGAGCCCTCACGCTTCAGCGGCGACGCCAACGGCATACGCTCAATTTACCAGGCACGCAACGGCGACCTTTGGATAGGAACGCGCGACGGCAACCTGTACTGCATGGACGTAAAGACCCATAACGTGAAACGGCATTTCGGGAAAGAGGACATCGGAGTGGTATACCACATAATGGAAGACCGTAACGGGAACTTATGGATGTCGACCAAAGGCTCGGGGCTCGTCAAGGTATCCGACGACGAAATGGCACCACAAGGATTGCGCCTTACCAGATATACCAACCGCCGCGGCGACCGGAACTCCATCAGCAGCAACCGTGTTTACTACACATTCCAGGACAGCCGGGGGCGCATTTGGGTCTGCACTTTCTACGGAGGCCTGAACCTCATTGAGCAAAAAGGAGGAAAAGTTGTCTTCAGGCACAAAGGCAACGGCATGAAGACATATCCTAAATACGAACTGTACACAGACGTAAGGGTGATAGCCGAGGACAACAACGGACGCTTCTGGGTCGGTACGACAGACGGACTAATGTCGTTCGACGGCAACTTCAAGAACGCCTCTGACATAAAATTCGAGACTTACAGAGGACAGAACAATTCCGGACTAATAAGCAACGACATATCCACCATATACAAGGACAGGCACGGGCGGATATGGATGGGAATATTCGGCAACGGCCTAAACCGGCTGGAATACTACGACAAGAAACACCACCGCCCGGTACTGAAATCATATATGATTAACGACAAGCTCAGCGGTAACGTCATCATGTCGATAACGGAAGACAAGAGCAGCTGTCTGTGGATAGGGACGGAGAACGGACTTGCCAGCCTTAAACACGGCTCAACGTTCGTAAAGAGCTATGACAGGTTTGCGGGTTTCCCCAATGTCACCGTTGAAGACAACACCTCCACTTGCATGCAGGACGGCACAGTGCTAATCGGTTGCCGCCAAGGATTGCTGGCATTCAGTCCGGACGCAGTAAGGGGAGAAAACGAAATCAAGCTAAAGACATACGTTGTAGACTTCAAGGTGATGAACCGCGACCTCGAGGACTTTGACCCTCCGATTTACCATGGCTCGGTAAAATACGCCAGGAAAATAAAGCTAAGGCACGACCAGGCCACGTTCACGATAGAGTTTGCATCGCCGTACTACGCCGACAACAACCTTCTGCCGTACACCTACATACTCGACGGATACGAAGAGCAGTGGCATAACGGCAGCAACCGCATGGCCTCATACTCAAACGTGCCACCCGGCCACTATAAGTTCCGCGTCAAGGTTCACGACTACGACTCGCCGGAGTGCGTGCTCGAAATCGTGGTGCTTCCGCCGTGGTGGGCCACATGGTGGGCATACGTCATATATACGTTAGTTACAGTCCTGTTGCTGTACGGCATAATGCGCACCGTGATGTACGTAGTGAAAATGCGTAACGAGGTATATATCAACGACCGCCTGGCCGAACTGAAAATACGTTTCTTCACGAACGTAAGCCATGAGCTGCGCACCCCTCTGTCACTTATAAAGGGACCGGTTGAAGAACTCAAGGCCAACGAGAAGCTGAGCCCCACAGGCCGTGAATACCTGAACCTCATCGACCGCAACTCACGCAAGATGTTGCAGCTCGTCAACCAGATACTCGACTTCCGCAAGATACAGAACGGCAAGATGAAACTGCACGTATCGCTCGTCGACATCAACGGAATGATAGAGATGCTTATGGACGAGTTCAGGATACTGGCCAACGAGCGTGACATAGCGTTCGTATTCGACAAGCCCGACGAGCGCGTAATGGCATGGTGCGACGCCGAGAAAATAGGCGTGGTACTCAACAACCTCATCAGCAACGCGTTCAAATACACCGACGACGGAGGCACGATATGCATCGCCCTCGAACATGACTACGACAGAAAGACATGCACGATAAGGGTTGAGGACAACGGCGCCGGAATACCAAAATCACAGCTCGAGCTGATTTTCGAACGATTCTCGCAGGCCGACAACAAGACGTCCGGCGACACCACTTCAGCCGGCACAGGTATAGGCCTGTCGATATCAAAAGAGTATATCAACATGCACAACGGCCGTATATGGGCCGAAAACATTGCCGAAGGCAAGGGCACGGTATTCTCGGTAGAACTGCCCACCGACAAGGAGCACTTCAACGGCAAGGACATAGAGGTGTACTTCAACGACAGTACGGCCGGAAGCGGAGTAAGGACGGACAACGCCGAGCACAACGAGGCGGACAACAGGCCGGCCGGTGACATCAACGAAGACGTGCCGACCGTACTGCTTATAGAAGACAATACCGACATGTGCCGAATGCTGAAGCTACAGCTCGGAGGCAGCTACAACGTCTTTACGGCGCACGACGGAAAAGAAGGGCTGAAGAAAATATACCAATACCATCCCGACATCATCGTTACCGACCTCATGATGCCCGAGATGAGCGGGCTCGACGTGCTGCGCAGCGTACGCCAGGACTTCAACATAAGCCATATACCGGTAATCATCCTCACGGCAAAAAACACCGAGGAGGAAAAGATGAAGGCCGTAAAGGCCGGCGCCAACGCGTTCATAACCAAGCCGTTCAGCAGCACCTACCTAACGGCAAGAATCAACCAGCTACTCGACGAACAGCGTATTTTCCAGCGCAAGATGGTTGTACAGACAGCCGTAGAGAACAGCAATGACGACGCCAAGGACGAATACGAACAGCACCTGGTGAAGAAGGACATCGAGTTCATGCACAAGATACATGAAATAATAGAGAAAAACCTCAACGCCAACGACTTCAACATCGACACGATAGCCGGCACGATAGGCCTGAGCCGCTCGGCTTTCTTCAAGAAACTGAAGAGCCTGACAGGCTTCGCCCCCGTTGACCTCGTACGGGAAATACGCCTGAACAAGGCCGCGCGACTGATTGAAACAACCGACAACAGTATAACGGAGATAGCGTATTCGGTAGGATTCCGCGACGTGGGCTACTTCGGCAAGTGCTTCAGGAAGAAATATGACAAGACCCCGAAAGAATACCGCAAAGAGGTAAGGGAAAAAATGCGTAACGGGGATTAATCACCACCTTTCACTTTCCCAAAGACCATCAATCACAAGCTAAAAGACGGCCTTCCGCATGACGGAAGGCCGTCTTTCGTAAATCAAAAGATAAACAAATTACCGAAAACATCCGTCATCTGTCAGGTTTTGCCATAACGCCCTGAAATACAACACATTACGGCATGACAGCAAAACACGTATCCTTCACCCATCTTTCACCTGCCGTCAGGTTTCACAACCACCACTGAAAGACACACATTCATCTGTCAGCCCGTAACCGCCTGTCATTCAACAGACTACGCATGAAACTGAAAGATGAAAGATAAAAACGAAAAAAGGACGCACCCTAAGGCGCGCCCCCTCCATATCATGATAACAACGAAATACTATTATTCGGCAAGCGGATCGAAAGTTCCGTTCGCGCCACCGTTGTGCGGGTCTTCCCAACCTATTGTCTGGTCTACCGAAGCCATGTTGTTCAACGCTCCTTGCGGCAATCCGAGGAAGTAATAGCGTGGCAGGAAGTTGATATACAAGTCAACCTGCTGTGATGTCTGGCCGTCACCCTTCTTGTCCTTGCGCACGAGATTGTCTGCATACCATGTCTTCAAGGTCTCAAGCTGGGTTGTAAGGTCCTCACGCAAGTCAACCGCGGCGCAACGTTCTACATCTGCGATGGGGTCACTGTCATACGTCGTACCGCCCACTCCGTTGCTGTGGTCATTGTTTACGCGGAAGTACATGTTCTCGCGACGTTGGCCGTTAAGCGGGGTGAAGCCGAGCCAAGTGCAGGTGTTACCACCCCATCCGGTAAGTGTCCATGCAGAAGGCGCGCCGTCTATCTGGCTGAAGTACTGTCCACCGTCGTAAAGCAGCCAACGGCGGCAATCGTCAAAGCGCTTGCCTTCATACGCGAACTCTATCTGGCGTTCATAAAGTATTGCCGACATACATGCAGCCTGGTCTGAAGCCAGGTTTGCCTGCAGTCCGTAATTGTTCTCTGATGTATATCCAGCGCGTGCGCGTATCTGCTGCAACAGCTGTACGGCGTAAGCCATGTCTTCGGCGCCGCAAGCTGCCTCGGCAAGATTGAGCAATACCTCAGCGTAACGTATCTCCATATACGGCTGCGCGGAGAAAGCGAAACCGCCGCCGCCCTTTTCCGTGTTGGTGGCATCGAAGTTTGCGTAAAGCGGAGAACTGTTTATGTCAAGGTCGTCAGAACGCTTACGTACATACACACCCTGCACATCCGTCAACAGGTTGTCAGCTCCATATTCGTCTCCACCATTCACCTTGTCGCGGTCTTCCTCGGAAGAATACCATACATAGTTCCAAAGCTCGTAGTCCTGTCCGTTGTTGTACGACGGGCTGTTTGGCTGATCCTCGGCAAGCGTGCTGTTGCCCTGATATGCCCAGCGGAAACCGGGGAATGCGAACGTACGGTAGAAGCGCGGGTCACGGTTCATGAAAGGATACTCTTTGTCATAAGAATATGACGAGGCGTCAAGCTTGGTATAAGTATTAGCCGTTGCCGGACGCTTGCCGTCAGCCATGGGGAACATGTCTACAAGCATGGCAGAAGCAGTCTTACCTGAACCTGAAGTGTTAGCCGGACGTATGCTGCGCTCCCAACGGCTGTTCTTAGCAACGTCGCCGTCTATATTCGAATTGTTGTACAATGTCACGAACACAGCCTCCGGATTGGCGTTCTGGCATTGCGTAAACACGCGCGCGAATGTCGAGCCGTTTACGTTGTCGCCGTCAGTGTAAAGACCGTAACCGCAAGCCTTGATTGAGTCAAGCTCGGCCTTCATCTGAGTATAAGCGTTCTGCCAACGTGTCTGGTCGTTGTCGCGGTTGAACAAAGGGCTCGCCCACAACAGCAGTACCCTGCCCTTCAGCGCAAGGGCTGTACCGGTGGTAACACGTCCATACTCCTGGGCGCCACCGTTCATCGTCGACTCTGCCATCATTTTGGCAGCCTTGTCAAGGTCGTCAAGCATGAAGTCAATGCATTCCTTAGTGGTATTACGCGGGTTTACCACACCTTCAACAGGGTCTTGCACCTCGGTTACGATAGGCACACCTCCGTAAAACTTCACCATGTTGTAGTAACGCCACGCACGGAAGAAGTAGCACTGGCCGAGCAGTTCGTTCTTTTCTTCGTCGGAAAGCGTACTTCCGCTAATGCCTTCGATTACCTCATTGATGTTGCGGATATGTCCGTAGGTATTCTCACGGACGTTGTTCATCGAACCGAAGAACAGATCGGGCACCTTGGTTCCGCTCATAACGTTCAGAGGGTTTTGCGTACCATTGACAAAGTCGCTCAGGCCGCTGTATTCCTCAGTTGATTTACCGGCATTGTCATTGCTACCCGTAGACGTATTCCAGTATTTTATGTCATCGTTTACATCCGGCAGACACCTCACGTAGATATCGTTGACACGAAGCAGAGCGCCGGTATAATCGTTATAGGCGTCCGGTGACACATAGTCGTAACTTTTCTTGTCCTCCAGGAAACTGTCACTACATGAAGTAAGGACAATACCTGACATCAAGCCAAAACCGAACAGCTTAAATATTTTCGTATTCATCTATGTTTACAATTAAGATTATATACTTATTAAAATTAGAACGTAACATTAACACCTACCGTAAACTTGCGGAGCGTAGGATAAGCGCCGTAAGAACACATCGGGTCAATGAAATTGTCTGGATAAGGATTGTAGAAGCTCAGCAGATTCTGTCCCGTAACGTTGAAACGGACGTTCTGCAGACCAACCTTCTTAACCCATGCCTGCGGCAGGGTATAAGCCAGCGTCAAGCGGTTCAGCGTAACGCGCGTAGCGCTTATACGCCAGAACGACGAAGCTATCGAGTTAACGCTTTGGTAAGCGAGGTTAGGCAGACTGCCGTTACGGTTAGCAGCGACAACAAGATTTCCCTGCGCGTCATACACGTCTTGGTAAGAATACATGTTATCCACGTTCCAGAATATCGGCATGCTGGTGAACTCAAGGTCGTCTACACCGCTACCCGACTTAAGCATTGAGCCGTCAAGAACATCGTAACCGCCCCACTGTGCGTTGATTTGAGCAGTGAGAGAAAGTCCTTTCCAGTCAGCGCCAAGATTCAAGGTGAAGCTGTACGGGTTGGTACGGTTTGAGAGACGAACCTGGTCGTTATCTTCGTCAACCACGCCATCAGGCTCTGCGTAAGTACCGTCTGCCTGCTGCGGACCGCGTACATCCTTATAGATAAGCATACCCGGACGTACCTCATCCTTGCTCATGCCGAGATAAGAAGTAATGTTGTACTTGTCGAAGTACTCCTCGATGTCCTGGAAGCTGCGGAACATACCGATGCACTGCAGACCCCAAAGACCGATGTCCGTACGTCCGCCCTTTTGTATCTGGCGATAGATATACTCTGTCTCCCAGTCCATGTTGAGCACCTTGTTGTCATAGTAACCGGTGTTCAGGCCGATACGGTACTTGAAGTCCTTACCGATCTTGTCACGCCACGTTACGCTAAGTTCGTATCCCCAGTTGTCCATCTCGCCGAGGTTGGTAGATGCAGACTGCGTTCCGATTGTTGCCTCGATAGACTGACTGATGGTCATGAGCATTTCGCGGTTCCACTCGCGGAACATGTCGAACGTTACGCTTAAACGGTTATTAAGTACGTTGAGGTCAATACCGAAGTTAGCCTTGTACACTTTATCCCAATGCACGTCAGGGTTGACGGCCGAGTTGTTCTTGTTGAGCGAGAGGATATTCGAAGTATCGTTGCTTGCACCAGTTCCGAAGACAGGACCCTTGTTGGCGTCTGAAGCATAGAGCTGCATCCATTGCCATGCCACGATGTTGTCACGGCCGGTAAGACCGAACGAGCCGCGAAGCTTGAGGAAGTCAACCCAAGGCAGGGCCTTCTTGAACCAGTTTTCCTCAGACATTACCCAACCTGCGCTGAATGACGGGAACACACCCCAATAATTTTCGGGAGCGAACTTGGTTGAAGCGTCGGAACGGATAAGGAACTCGAACAAGTATTTATTTGCGTAAGCATAATTAAAGCGTCCGATATACGAAAGCGTACCCGACTCAAAGCGCTTGAAATTCATGTCAATGTCGCCATCCGCACCGTTTGACTGTCCGTTAGTAAACGAATACGGGTCGTTTCTCTGGCCATAAAGATACTCGCTCTCAGCCTCAGATTTCTCTATCGAGAACAACGCGCCTACACTGTGCAAACCGAAATCACGGTTATAAGCTGCGGTGAAGTTCATCTGATAGTTATCCGTACGCACCATTGAACGGTTCAGCTGGGCAGTACCGTTTGAAATTGTCATCTTCTGCAGGTTGCTATCCGTAAGATAGTCATCATAGTTCTCGCCTGCCACTGGAGTGTACAGGTGCTGGCCACTACCGGTACGGTTCAGCATGGTATACACGTCAAAACTTGAACCGAACTGGTTGGTCTTGTCCGTATTTATACTCTTTGAATAAGTGAAACGCAACGTTAATCCCTTGAGAATCTTGCTCCATCCGAAATCATAGTTTACACCGGCCTGTATATTTAGATTTGACGTCATTGAACGACTATAGTCGCCATTGTTGCGAAGCTCGCTGAATGAGTAATTCTGGTCTTCGTCAACCTCTGAATTACTAATACCATACGCGGCGATAGGCAGTCCGTTGACATACTCCGGAATATAACGGGGACGCGTCAGCAGGATATTATAATCCTTCTCGTTAGAAGAGCCACCTATCTTTATATAAGGAGTGTTCTTCTTGCCGTAGTCGCCTGATACATTCAGGTTAGCAGACAACCACTTGCTTACCTTTACGTCTACACCAGCACGGAAATTCCAACGGTTGTAGTCAAGATTACCGAGGTTAGCTCCCTGGTCAAAGTAAGACAGGTTAGCGAAATAACTTGCCTTTTCGGTAGCTCCGCTCAGGTTTACGCTGTGCTTCATGGTAAAGCCAGTTTCCCAATACTTGTCAAGCAGGTCATAGTTCAATCCCTTCATTGCCTCAAGCTCATCAGCCTGGTAAAGACCAGTAAGATGGTTGAGGTTGGTATCCGTCGGGTCAGCTGCAGCTACCGCGTTATACAGACGCCCGTACTCGTAAGCGCTGAGCATTTTGGGATGCGACACAGCGTCGGTAAAACCGAACGTGCCACTGTAAGAGATACGTGGAGCGCCGATTTTGCCCTTCTTCGTAGTTACAAGGATTACACCGTTAGCCGCACGTGCACCGTAAACAGCAGCCGAAGCATCCTTTAGCACGGTGATACTTTCAACTTCAGCCGGGTCGAGGTTATTGAAAGCCTCTGCTCCAAGGTTCTGTGAAGCGTTGCCCACCTTTACGTCGTTCGGATAGATGTATCCGTCAATAACGAAAAGCGGCTGTTGGGCCGTGCTACCTATATCTGACAGCGAACTTGTACCACGCACGTACATAGAGGCACTTTCGCCCGGACGGCTGTTGCCGCCGCTGATGCTAAGACCATTGACAAGGCCTTCGAGCGTGCTGGCAAGGTCGCCGGAAGCAAGGTCCTGAATTTCGTCGACTGGAACGGTAGCGACAGAACCGGTCAAGTGGGCCTTCTTCTGCACACCGTAACCTACTACTACAAGCTCGCCGAGGTTCTGAGAGTCCTCCTTAAGCTGCACTCTTCCGCCGCCCGTTACGGTCATTGGCTCGTAACCGATGTAGGTAATGGTCACCTTTGCGCCTTTTGGAGCCTTGATTACATAATTACCGTCGAGGTCGGTGATGACACCGCCATCCTGTCCTTCCACACGCACGGACGCACCGATAATCGGCTCGCCGTGTTCGTCTACTACGGTACCTCTAATGTCCGTGTTCTGAGCAAGAACCGGAGAGGCGGCAAACGCCATGACACCGAAACATAGACTGATTATGAATTTTCTTTTCATATCTTGTGTTTTCTGTTATTACTGATTATTATTCATTAGTCGGCAACCAGCGCGGATCACCTGTACCGAGGCTTATTTGTGCCGAACCGCTTACGGTAAAGTCACCATTCGTCGGGTCTGCGAAACCAGGATTCTCCGTTATCATAGAACCACTGTTATCATAACCATCACTGCCTGTGTTTGCCGCACTTACATCCACTCCGTCATAGAAATACGTGTTATTCGCGTATTCCGTATGAGGATTTGCCGAAGCTTGTTCAAGAAGACCGTTCAAGAACTTGTTTGTACCACAATCTACAATAATGGAGTTGGTAACTATGTACTCGTTCCAAGTCTGTCCCTTATCACGTTGGTTGCTAAACTTCTTATTGTAAGACACTCCGTAAAGTGTACAATTCCTGAACACCATGCTCTGCTTGAGAGTACCGTCAGAGGTTATATCCTTAGGACGTCCGCCATATTGCGAGAAGAAATAGCCTGTGTTAGTACCGCTCTCCCAAATAGTTGAGTTCTGGAACGAGTACGAAGCAAAACCTGCGCCATTGAAATTAACAATAGCATCAGAGTTGTCCGTTTTGTTAAGCTTTATAACACAATCGTCCACAACCAAGTTGTACACAACATAATAAATCTTGTTGTTGGAGATAAGACTTGTGCCAAGGTCAGTAATGTTGCATCCGGTGAAACCGATTGGGTCTTCGATAAAATATGCCCCTTTCGTACCAATCAAATCCATAATCGACGGATCTAGTTGATCTGTCAACTTTACAAGTGGTTCAGTAACGCCTGCACAATCAACGTCAATATTCTTCAACTTGAATCCCCTTGCCGTCTTAAAGCAAGCCGAGGCAGCCAACGAAAGTTTAGCATGGTTGCTATTATCCTTTGCCCTAAAGGTTACAATCTGGTTATAGAAATCCACCGGCTGTGACAGCGTATAAGTACCGCCCGGCTCGAGGTCGAAGCACAATTCCTCGCCTGTACTCTCGGACGGGAGCGGATTCTGTTGGAACCATTCATACAAGTCTGCATTAGCAGGTATCGACCCGTATGTAGCCAAATAACTGTCGAAATCCACCGTTGTAGATGTTGCGGCGTCAGTGTTGCCGAGTTCCTCGTTGCCCAAAGTCTTTATACTGAACGTATAATTATGGTCCTCCGTACGGTCAACGACAATCTGGCAACGGTCGACTATTGAGTCCTGCATATTGCTTACAACCGCAGGGTTGCCATCTTCCGTTACGTCCACAACCGAACACAAATAACCGCCGGCACCCTGCACGACAGGCCACGAGATTATCGTCTGTGAACCGTCGGCCGAGGCCTCGATAGTGATGTCATCAGCAGCAGGGCTTTCAAGCTGGGTATTGGTGACGTCGCTACGCCAGCTCTCGTCATCAAAACCGTCCTGCGCGCATGAAGACACGAGCAACACGCCTACGGCCATTGCCGAAAGCATGCCTGCCTTTCTTCGCAGTGATAAATGATTTCTTTTCATAAATCGTTTTTTAATGTTATACATATAATTATTTTTCCGTCAAATTATCTATAGGTAAAGATTTCGCAAAGAGATACACTAAGGGTATTTGAATAAGAGACGTATGAACTTAAAAAATGTAATCATTCTTTCAAAAAAATAAAAACAAAATATCTGATTAAACCTTTCAGGACGCCGCGCTATACTAAACACCGCGACAACACACGGCATTTCATCCCGCAAGAGGCCACCTTTTACAGTCAGGAATGTCGTCTTTCACAAACCCAAAGACGGCCTTTCGTAACAGTAAGTTTATCTGTTCATTTTGTTGCTGAACGTTACACAAGACACGCCTCACCGACCGAATCCAAACTAAAAGACCTGAAAAAGCTAACGTTTTTAGGCGTTCTTACCGACGTTCAAGTAAATAAGACATTTTATCCGCATTTATTTTGGCTTTTCATCCGTTTTTCATAATTTTGCAAAAATTCAGAATTTCTTAACAGCAGCACTGCATCTAATAGAATAATACCTTATTAAATATACGGCCTGAAATGAACTGCGCACAAGCACTCTGAGGCCATAGGTTACACTTATGACTGACGAAACGGCTATAATCTCAAGGATAAGGCAAGGCGACGAAAAAGCTTTCAAATATTTATTTGAACATTATTATGCCGCGATGTGCAGCTTTGCGCGCCATATCGTACATGACGGCCACTTGGCGGAAAGTATCGTCGACGACGTGGTTTTCAACATTTGGGAAAACCACAGGTCGCTACATGTCAAGTCATCGTTGCGCACATATTTGCTTAGTGCCGTACGCTATCGGTGCATCAACGAGATGAAGAGCCCGTACAGAAGGTTCAGCCGTATGCAAACAACAATCCCTCCAGGCGACAGCACAGACTTCGTCATGTCTCTTTTCGCCGACGCGCGCCATCCGCTTGGCGAACTGATAGAGAAAGAGCTGCAAGATATCATCAAGGAAAGTATTGACGAACTGCCAGACGAATGCCGCAGGGTATTCCTGAAAAGCAGGACGGAGCACATGAAGTACGCCGAGATTGCCGACGACATGCACATATCGGTAAACACGGTGAAGTATCACATAAAAAACGCGCTTGCGCATCTACACCGAAGGCTTGGAGGCTATATAAAGTGGATTTTTGCAGTTTGCGTGATAGATTTTTGAAAAAAACGGCAAACTACACTACCCTTAAACAATGAAATCTTGTCTTAACTTATAGAACAACGGATATTATGGACAACAAAGACCGGCATGACGATATAGACGCGCTGATAGCGAAATATCTTTCGGACGAGCTTGACGAAACTTCTTTCAACACCCTGAAAGAATGGACATACCGTTCCGTGTCAAACCGTGAATACGTAAGGGCAAGGGTCGAAGAATGGTTCTCGGCCGGAGTGGCGGCCGATTCGTACAAGTATGATGCCGAAAGCGCATACCGCAGGTTCAGGCTCCGGATAGAGGGAGCGGAGGCCAACATGCGCAAACGCCGCACAAGACGGGTCATTAGGATAGCTGCCGCCATAGTCGCGGCAGTGCTGCTTCCACTTGCTGGTTATCTCTACGGCACGGGCAGGGACTACAGCCGCCATGCCATGATAAGTATCGAGACATCTGCCGGAGCACCGTCAGCCGCAACACTGCCCGACGGCACAAAGGTATGGCTCAACGCCATGTCAAGGCTGGAATACCCTCAGGACTTCGGCATAAACGGCAGAAATATCACACTGAAGGGTGAAGCATGCTTTGACGTTAGCCATGATGAAAAAAAGCCTTTCATTGTACATACCGACGATGTAAGCCTGACCGTGCTTGGCACAAAGTTCACATTCAGCAATTATGCCGATGACGACAACGTTACCGTTGACCTGATCAGAGGCAAGGTATCCCTATCCGCAACCGCTTCCGAACAAAGCATGTACCTGGCTGCCAATGAGCGGATGACGATGGACAAGAGGACAGGCAAGATGAAGAAAAGCAGAATAAACGCGGCTGGCTCAGACAGTTGGACACACGGAGAAATAATATTCGAGGACACGCCGCTGGACGAAATAGCCAAGGCTGTATCAAGAAGGTACGGCGTAGAGATAAAAGTGGCTGACAGTACAGGCAAAAAGCGCTTTTACGGAGCATTCGACACACGCAGGCGCACTGCTGAAGATATACTCGAAGCCATCTCGAAGACAAGGCGCGTAAAATACACATACAAAAACGGAAAATACATTTTATACAATTAAATACTAACCAAAATAAACAACAAGCCTATGCAGCAAAATACCTAAAAAACACAACTACGCCTTACGCGCACGGCAACATGGCGTACGGACAGCGGCCGGTATCCGTACACAACGCCGTAGACACGGAGGCAACCACACCGCAGGGACGTTGGCAACAGGAAAACACCATGACACGAGAAGCCATCATACGACCTGCAAAACACTTGATAATCAACGGTTTATTCAACTTTAACACATTAATAATCATGGGAACATGCAAGAAGGCTATACTCATAGCCGCGCTATTCTTGTGCTTTAATTTTTCCACATACGCACAGAAAATAACATTGAATGTCAATAACGTATCGGTAAGGCAAGCCATGGGAGAACTGCGCAAAGCCACCGGTTACACATTCGTATTTTCCTCGGCTGACGTCGATACGCGCAAGAAAGTATCTGTATCAGCTAACGGGAAAGACATAAACTATGTCATAAAACAAATACTGAAAGGACAGGAAGACGTAGAATACAGGATTGAAGGCAAGGAAATAATACTTACCAAGGCTACCGGACACCAAGGTACGCATGGCGGAGGAAACAAGGCCAACGCGCAAAAAAGCGTCAGCGGTATCGTGACTGACGAAAACGGTGACCCGATGATAGGCGTAACCGTAAAGGAAGACGGAACGGACAACGTAGCCGTAACCGACCTTTCGGGAAAGTTTACGCTTAACAACCTATCGGCAACAGCCTCCTCCGTAACGTTGTCATACATCGGATATATCCAGCAAAGCGTGAAAATACGCCCCGGAACAATGTCCATCGAGATGCTTCCCGACAACCAGTCGCTTGACGAAATTGTCGTAGTCGGCTATGGCGTGCAGAAGAAGCGCGACTTGACCGGCTCGGTATCGTCGCTAAAGCAAAAAGACATAGTGGCCATCCCCACCACCAACGTACTCGAGTCCATGCAAGGAAAAATAGCCGGACTCGACCTTAGCGTAACGTCGGGACAAGCCGGAGCGTCACCCACTTTTACCGTCCGCGGCGAACGTTCGCTTACGGCCAGCAATGCCCCGCTCATCCTCGTTGACGGAATAGACTATGGCTCGGACGTGGACATTAACCCGTCCGACATCGAGTCAATCGAAGTCTTGAAGGACGCATCATCCACTGCCATATACGGTACACGTGGAGCCAACGGAATTATCATGATAACAACGAAGAAAGGAAAGAGCGGCAAGTCGAGAATCTCGTTTAACGCCTTCCTGTCGTCAACAATGATCACGGACTATCCTGACATGATGAACGCCGAGCAATACGCCCGCTACAAGCGTGAGGCTTACCGTGACCGTGAGACCGGTGAATATGCCGACGATGCATCCGTGTTCGCGCCTGAAGAACTTGAATATCTCGAAAAAGGCTACGATGCTGACTATCCAGACATGCTGATGCATAACGGATTCAACCAAAGTTACGAGCTGTCGGTATCAGGAGGCAACGACAAGACACGTCACTTTTTCTCGTTAGGCTACAGGAGCGAGAACGGACTTTTCAAGGATGACGGTTACAAACGCTACAACGGAAGACTTGCCCTTGACCACAACCTGTTTAAGAACGTACAAATAGGCGCAAACGTAATCTACTCTTACGTAGACAAAGACAATAGATATAGCCCGCTTAATCAGGCAAGAAAAATCATACCTATATCAAAACCGTATGATGACGACGGAAATATCGTGTCGTATCCCTCGCCCGGATATAACACACAGATGAACCCGCTGCTCGACGACCAGCCCGGAATGCGCACGGACAATACAATAAGTGAACGGTTCTTCGGCAGCTTCTACATGAATTGGAACATCACTAAGGAACTCTTGTTCAGGACAACCTTCGCATGGAGCTCAGTTAACCAGCGCCGTGGTTTCTTTGCGGCAAAAGGCTCCCTACAGGGCGGAGACATCGACTCGCAGTCATACAAGGAGCATTATGCCACACGGGAACTTACCTGGGAGAATGTGTTGACATGGACAAAAGATTTCGGAGGAATACATAACCTGCAACTCATGGCCGGAACAAGTACAATCATGAACTCCGAAGAATATACATACGCAGGCGGAAAAGACCAGCCATACGACGACAACATATTCCACAACCTTGGCTCCAACGAAAAAGAAATATCCATAGACAGCTATCTCAACGAAGAGAATCTCGCATCTTTTTTCGGAAGGGTAAACTACAAGCTGATGGAACGCTACCTGTTCACAGCCTCCATCCGCGCCGACGGTTCTTCCGTATTCGCCGACGGCAAGAAGTGGGGATACTTTCCGTCAGTGGCATTAGGATGGAGAATCAACGAAGAACCATTCCTCAAGAACATCAAAGCCATATCCAACTTAAAACTCAGGCTCAGCTGGGGTGAATCCGGCCAATGTGCAATCGACCCGTACCAGACAATGGGCTTGTTGGGAGAATCGACATATTCGTTCAATAACGGCGTAGCCTACGGATATTATCCTAAGACCATGTCGAACAAAGACCTGACTTGGGAAACGACGAGCCAATACAACATCGGCCTTGACTTCGGATTCTTAAATAACCGAATATCAGGTAGTATCGACGTGTATAAAGCTGAGACACGCAACGTCCTAATGAGCAGGAACATTCCTTCAATCAACGGCTTTACGTCTGTTATGGAGAACATCGGCAAAACTTCGAGCACGGGTGTAGACTTCTCTTTAAGCACAGTAAACATCCTTACAAAGGATTTCTCGTGGACTTCTGACTTTACGTTGTCGCACAACAAGGAGAAAATCAAGGAGCTCGCGTCGGGCCAGACCAAGGACGAAGCTAACGCATGGTTTGTCGGAGAGGCTTTCAAAGTATTCTACGACTATAAGAAAATAGGTATTTGGCAAATCGGAGAAGAAGCCGAAGCGGCAAAGAACGGACAGGTGCCGGGCGACATCAAGGTTGCAGACGTCAACAAGGATGGTGTTATCACGCCTGACGACAGAATCATCTACAGCCAAAGACCGGACGTGACATTAGGTTTTAACAACTCGTTCAAGTACAAAGACTTTGACTTTACGATATTCCTTTATGCCCGACTCGGCCAATGGATCGCCTATGACTACAATACAACCTACCGCGTAAACGCATCTGAAAACGGCGCGAACATTGATTACTGGACACCAGAAAATCCGACGAACGCATTTCCACGTCCCGATAAGAGCAAGAGCTACAACCAGGTAATGTACTACACCACACTAGCTTACGAAAAGGGCTCATTCCTTAAGATTAGGGATATTACGCTCGGATACACGCTTCCAAAGAGCCTTCTCAAGCGCATTAAGCTGTCAAAACTGCGTCTGTACTGCACGGCAAAGAACTTCTTTACCTTCAGCGGAATTGACCACTACGACCCTGAGGCTGGAGGAAGCATAGACTTCCCTATGACGAAACAACTTGTGTTCGGTATAAACTTAGAATTCTAAAGAACAATATATCATGAAAAAATATAATTATATTATCGCCATCATCGTGGCTATCGGCGCTGTATTTTGCAGTTGTTCCGACTTTCTCGAGGAGCATAACCGCAACGACCTGAGCGCAGACAACGGATACTATGACACCGAAGAGGGATTCGAGTCGCTTATAAATTCATGCTATACGACAATGCGCCTGTGGGGCGGCAAGGCTCCGGGCATTGCGTTGGGAGAATCGGGCACGGACATCCTTGCCCCCGGCGGCAAGTGTGACTATCCTACACTGGCGCTTTACCAGACAGACCTAAACGGTACGGTAGCTATTTTCAGCGAATACTTCAACCGTTTCTACAAGGCGATTAACATCTGTAACACGGCCATAGCTCATGCCCAGACCGTAGACGCGGACGACGCTCTGAAGAAGCAGAGGGAAGCCGAGGCACGATTCCTCAGGGCTTACTACTATTGGCTCGTGGCCGAGACATTCGGCGACACTTACTATTCAGACCAGCCATCCGAGCATATCGTCACGGAACCGCAGAAAACATCTGTAGCAGACATCTATACACACATCTTCGACGACCTTGACTTCTGCATCAACTCAGACAACTGCCTGCCTACCACGCAGTCAGAAGGCGGACGCGTAACGCTGTGGGCGGCAAAGGCGTTCAAGGCCCGCCTACTGCTCACACGCGCCAGTGAGACTGGCGACACGCAGCTTTACGAACAAGCCTATACCATGGCCAAGGACGTGGTTGACAACGGCCCGTTCGAGCTGAACAAGGATTTCTCGGCCGTATTCGACATGAGGAAGCAGGGCGCCGACGGCAACGGGAACCTTGAGGTGATATGGTACGTGGACTATTCATCAGAAAACCAGTTGTACAACGGCGAGTTCGACGACGACATAATACGCTCCGGCGGCAACAACTCACACCTGTCCTACTGCATGGAATACGACACCCAGCCAGGATTGGAGCGAAGCATTGAGTATGGAAGGCCATTCGTACACTACATGCCAACGCGTTACCTGCTCGACTTATACGACGACTGCGATCAGCGCCTGGCAGCTACGTTCCAGACTCTGTGGATTGCCAACAAGGAAGGCGGCACCAACTATCCGCTTATGCACGTAGGCGACACGGCCATCTGGGCTACCCGCGAGTCTACCACACAAGAACAAAAGGACTGGGCAAAGGGGCGTTACCAGATTATAGACCGCGACGTGATGTACAACGCTGACGGCACACTAAAGAACCAGAAGCAGTATATGGCCATCTCGAAGTTTGCAGACCCGACACGCGAGACTGTAAAGGAGGACCGCAGCACACGCGATGCCTTCATGATACGTCTGGCCGAAATGTATCTCATCATAGCCGAGGCCGGCGGCAAATGCGGAAAGGCCGACGCATTGGAATACATGAACACGCTGCGCAGGACGCGCGCCGTGAGCGGTCACGAGGCAGAGATGGAGGTGACACAGGCCGACATCGAAGACATCGACTTTATCCTTGACGAACGCGGCCGCGAGCTTGCAGGAGAGCAGCTAAGGTGGTTCGACCTTAAACGCATGGGCGAGGAAATATTCCTACGGAGGATAAAGACCGGCAATCCCGACGCCGGCAAGAACGTGAAAGCATACCATATGCTGCGCCCGTTCCCGCAGGATTACCTTGACGCGATAACCAATAAAGAAGAATTCAAGCAGAATGAAGGCTATTAATCATTACATGTCCTCAAGGGCCCCGTGGCCGGCCGCGCGCCGCGCCGTGGGGCTCGCCGCTGCGCGCGGTATCAGGACGGTGGTAGCGGCGGCGCTCCTCGCGCTAACTACAACGGCTGCGGCGCAGCTGCCAATGCGCAATGCCGAGAACGTAAACAAGTACAAGGACATCTGCAAGCGGTATATCTACAAGGAGAAAGAGGGTATGTACCGTGAGGCAGGCGGCTCGCTGCCCTACCCCTTCCTTGCTCCCGGTAGCAACCAGTACCTTGACATGCTGTGGGACTGGGACTCGTGGCTGAGCAACGTGGCGCTGCGGCAGATTCTGGCCGACTGCGGCACGAAGGCCGACAGCGCCCGCGCGCTGAAGTACGAGCAGGGCTGCGTGCTCAACTCGTTAAGCTACGGAGGCATGGACGGCTGGATTCCCATCTGGATAGAGCGCAACGCGCCCAGCCGCGAGGACATGTTACGCAAGCGAAACCCGTGGAAATCTAACATGCACAAGCCTACGCTGGCGCAGCACGCGGCGTTTATCACGCGCACGATGAACGGCGACGCCGAATGGCTGAGGGACGGTTTCTACTTCCTGCAGGCGTTCGTCTCGAAATACATGAACCATCACCGCCACCGCGCTACGGGTCTGCTCTACTGGGAAACTGACGAGGCTATCGGCGTGGACAACGACCCCAGCACATTCTACCGGCCGCACGAAAGCTCGGGCTCGATATTCCTCAACGCTCTGATGTACAAGGAATTGAAGGCTATGGAGTATCTCGCCACACGCCTGAACCTTACCGAGACGGCACGGCAATACGCCGACGAGGCCGACGAACTGGCAGCCCGCGTGCGCGAACACTGCTGGGACAGGCGCGACGGATTTTACTACAGCGTAGACCTGAACCTGCTGCCCGTAGAGAAGCCCGACATTACCGGACTTGAGCCGGGCGACCTCTACCTGCACGTGGGGCAGCCCCGCTCGTACGACTGCCTTATCCAGCGCCTCAGCGTATGGAGCGGTTTCATGGCAATGTGGGCAGGAATCGCTACCAAGGAGCAGGCAGCCGAGATGGTAAGCAAGCACTTCCGCGACACCACGTCGTACAACGCGCCGGCCGGAATACGCACCCTCTCGCCCTTGGAAAAGATGTACAACACCAAAGCGAGCGGCAATCCCTCATCTTGGCAAGGCCCTGTATGGATTAACGTCAACTACCTCGTGTTCCGCGGACTACTTAATTACGGATACGAGGAAGAGGCCCGCGAGCTGGCCGAAAAGACAGTCCTGCTGCTCGGGAGAGACTTCGAGCGCTTCGGCGCGCTGCACGAATACTACCTGCCCGAGAACGGCGAACCCGTGCTGAACAAGGGTTTCCAAAACTGGAACTTCCTCGTGCTCAACATGATAGCATGGCTCGAGGGTCGGCAGCAGGTAACCGAATTCTGAGCGTAAACGGTTACAATATCCGCATACAATGATTTTTATATAACAGCAGCGCGGGCGTTGTCATTCGTGGCAACGCCCGCACCCGTTTTATCAATATATCACCGATAGCGTGCATAAACGCTACAAAATGTCACAAAAGAAAGTTCACGGTTTCTGCGCAATCTGGAAACGGATTTTATGAAAATGGCATGCATACTTAGCAAAACAGTCCTTTGTTTGTAAAGAAAAGTATGTTAAAAAATCGTTCAACCGTTACATGATTGTAATATAAGCGCTCTTTAATGAACATACAAGCACTCCACGATAATCGTGGAGGCGCTGCGCGATGTCCAAAAGGCGGCTTTTCGGAACGCAAAAGGCCGTCTTTCGTTGCACAAAACATGGCCTTTAGATGTAAAAGTGAGTGTTTAAACGTGCTACGCTTGCATACGCAGGATGACATATTCAAGCCAATCGACGGAAAATTTTTGGCCGTGCCCGTTCTACAGCGTCAACGTTTTTCAAAACGAAAGCCGTCGAGCCTGTTTCGTGTACATAATGTAACATTGAGAAACAAGCTGTCCAAACTTTGCCAAATATCATTATCATAAATATTATCCAACAATACACACTCATTAAGCCAACAAGGCTAACTGTCATTCCATGCTTAACACGGAATGACAGTTAGCCTTGTTGGTTTAGCAAATGTGCGTTAGCGTTGACAAAAACGCAGGCATTAAGATTATTAAAACGTCACAGCGAACAGAAGAAAGTGACAAGAAACGGCACGCTGAAGTCTACCGTGAAGCCGTGGAAAACGGACAGTATTACGTAACGGCTGCCTGATACGCGGGTTATTATGGGCAGCGTAGTGTCCATGGTAGTTGCCCCGCCGGCGGATATTGGGGCCAGCCGCCCGAACCATCGGGCCAGCAGCGGGGCGCAGAGCAGCGTTATCAGCTCGCGCGAAATATTGGCCAGCAAGGCCACGGTACCAAGCTCAGCGCCCTTGTATTCCGTTATGAATATGCTCGAAAGCGAATAGTAGCCGAAGCCTGCGCCCACAGCCATACACTCCGGCAGGCTGCGATGGGGCATAAATGCACCGGCCGCCGCCACTCCACCCAGCGTGCCGGCCACCGTTACCAGCGGCAGCAACATGAGTCTCGGGTTGACACGGCGTATGCTGCGCAGCACCTCCGTATCGCCGCCTACACTCAGTCCGACGAAGAACATCAGGGCGCACAAAGCCCAAAAGCTGATGTCTCCACCGTCGGCAAGCCATGACGGAGCAATGCCGGAAACGCCTGCCACCGTGCCCAAAACGAAGAATCCTACTATTACGAGACTGCCCCTCATTTGCTGAATATACGTGTAATATGTGAAGGAAACGTATTATCGGTCATAAAATACATACCGTTACGCCCGTTGGCCGCCGTCGCCGTCGTCATCACGAGCGCCACGCACTACCCTGTATAGCACCCATGCCATCACCGCGCTGCCAAGAACGCCGGCCACGGCCAGTACAGCCGCCTCGGCGCCCAATCGCCCTATGCCGCCAACAACGCGCGGATTAGTGCCAACCTCGACGCCCAACAGAAACAGCAGCAGCCACACCAGCACCGTTACGGCGCGCCTTACGAAGGCGAAGCGGCCAGCCCTTAGCACATAGCCCAGCCCCATGCCGGCCAGCATGATGATTATTACGGTAAACACGTCGGTACGTTTATCTTATGGTAAATCTGAGCCCCACGTTAAGGTTGAAGTTCAGCGGCTTGTCCTTGTAGATAGTGCTCACGTTGCTGCCGTTGTCGAAATAATAGCTTACTCCCGGCTCAGCGTAGATACCGACAAGACTGCTGAAATTGTACTGCACGCCAGCCGATGCGTTGACCGACCACTGCGTGCGCGTATCACGCACGTCATCGTCAGACGAGCGCACCACCTCGTTGCCGGAAATATAGTCCGTGTGCGACTTTCCTGACACGCAGAACTCGGCCGCTCCGCCCGCCGAGGCATACACCTCGAGATAGTCCGTATGCCAGATGTCATAGCTGACGCTCACGGGCACACCAACAAAATGCAGCTTCTGCTCAGTCTTATATCCGCCCTCGTCGTCGCCAGACGCAATGTCGGAAGAATGGTACGAGTAGTTAAGGCCAGCCTCAACGCTTACACGGCGGGCCACGTTAAACCTGGCCGACATGCCGACCTTAACGGGCTGGCGGTGCTTCACCCTCACCTCGTTGCCTTCGGCCGTCGGCATGTAACCGTCGTCCGCCGACGACAAGAGCATGACCACGTTCTTGTCGTTCATAGGCGACTGCTGCATGGCATAGGGCAAAAGAGAGGTGTTAAGTCCACCCGCCGAATTGCCGAACGGCGCCGTGCCTCCACCATACACAGCCATTGATATACTGCCATGGCCGCCACCATGCCCACGGTCTACGCCCATAGCCACGTCGCCATGCCTATAGCCACCCGACTGACGCGGCGGATTGCGCTTTACGACAACACTACCGCCACCTTGTTCAGCGGGCTTTTTCTCCTGACCTCCGGCCTCGGCTACAACAGTTCCGGTTCCAACAGCCGTTGCGCTGGCATGTTCAAGACTGTCAACCTTATCTATTACCTCCGCCACATGTTCGCCTGTCATGGATACGGCAGCCACCAGCCTCTCGCCAACACGGCGCAAAGCTGTCCCCGGACTGGCCGTCACCACGTCGCCGCCAATGTCTCCGGCAACGTCAGCCGCAGGTTTGTCGGCATTTGCGGTAACATGAGTACCTGCACCGCCGACGGCCACGTGTTCAGCCTCCTGCCCAAAGTATAGCCAGCCGGCACCGGCCACGACTGCCACGCAAGCAGCAGCCGCAACGGCACGCCGCCAGCGCAGGGGCACCGTCCGGACACGCTTCGAGCCGTCCGCTGGCACTACGCCAAGGGCGCCACGCTCACGCATCGCTGTCTCTATGCCCTCCCACAGGCCGTCAGGAGCGGCTGCCTGCCTGTCGGAAAACCTTTTCCTCAACTGTTCTATCCAATATTTTTCCATGACATCAATCGTTTTTATGTATGGTTTTATATTCCTTGATACGCTTAGCCAGCAACGCCTTGGCACGAGAGAACTGCGATGCCGACGAGCTTTCGCCAATGTTCATCATCGCCCCGATTTCCTTATGGCTCTTCTGCTCGAACACATACAGGTTGAATACGGTACGGTATCCCGTCGGCAACGACAGTATCATGTCGTTAATGACATCATCGGGTATTCCCTCAACTTCAGGTTCGTCAGCGATGTCGGGCAGCGTCTCCTCATGCCCAATGAAATCGTAAGACGTGCTTTTCTTAAGAAAACGCAAGGACTCGTTTACCACAATTCTTATCATCCAGGCCTTCAAAGAGCCTTCACCTCTATAGTCAAACTTGTCAAGAGACGTAAAGATACGTATAAAACACTCCTGCAACACGTCCTTGCGGTCGTCTTCATCGGCTATGTAACGGGCACACACGGCAGACAGGTAACCTACATATGTGTCGTAAATTACCTTTATTGCGGCATTATTTCCGCGTGCCGCAAGATTTACCAGTTCACTTTCCTTGTATCCGCCGTTACCAGCCATTATAACTGAAAGAAAGGCCGCGCTTAAAAACACGGCGCGGCCTTCCCGGTTTTATGTAATTGATTGTTAAATATATAGCCCTCTTACTTGAGTCGTGACGAGTAAGCCGCACGCTCTACCGAGCCTTCTACCGTTGTCGACTTTCGGCTGCAATAGTCGAACTGTATGCTCTTCTCGCCGCTGAACGACTTGTATTTAAGAGTTATCTTCACTGTCTTTCCCTCGGTATCGGGCAAATCGCTGAGCCTGAAAGCCACCAATGCATCTCCCCAAATGCCTTCCACATCGCCATAAGCATTATGCTTAAACTCCACTTCATACGGGTCGTCAGGATTTACACCGGTAAGAAGATTTACGTAATGTGCCACCCCCGTGTTTCCCCACAGCGTGCGGAAACGCAATGTAAGGTAGCCATCCTCCGCTATGTTGACCCAGTCTTTCACTATCTCTATCGCGTCGTCACCGTATTCGTCAACGTCTCCATCGGCCGGATAGGGCACAGCCGCCTTGGTAAGAATACTGTCCATCCATGAAACTTCAACCGACTTAGAATAATAATCGTTAACCGGATTCACCTCACGGTAGCATACAAGTGCCCTTACTTCCTTGTCGCCATAAGGCGAAACTGCCATGTTTACGGGATAAAGAGTGGTGCTGTCGTCGAGCTGCATGTAAAAGCCCGCACCTTCAATCGGCTTCACCGTAACCAGCGCGTTTGGCTGTGGATAATAATACCAGACGTAGCCGTCGTCGTCATTACATGAGGCTAATGTGAAAACGGACACTATGGCAAACGTCAATCCTGCTAAAAATTTCATTGTTTTCATAATCTATAGCTCTTATATCTTACAACAATGAAATTCATGATAGGCACATAATCTTGCGCAAGACACACTTTTTTTAATCATTATTCACAAAAAGATGAATGTGGCAGAGATATTTCCACCACATTCATCTACAAAAGACCACTATCATTATTTCTTCGTGTTCTCAATCTCTATGCTCTCAAGATTGCCTGTAACAGGATTGAGCACTATGCTTGTGAACAGTTTTTTATCAAACAGTTCCTCATCAAGCGGAACCGTCGTGCCGAACTGTGCTGCATAAAGCTCATACGCAGCCCACTGGTCGTTGCCTTTATATAGCGTCACCTTGATTTTGCCAGGCAAGTTGACATAAAAACCGCCATTGTCCTTGACTTTCTTCTTGTTTAACAAGTCCTCTTGTATTGACGGCGTTATATGCTTATCCTCCACGCTTATATAATAAGGATTTCCACCTAAATCATCGGCATCCGTTATGCCCATCCACTTTGAGAAGCGGAACAGCAACTGCTTATCCGCCACCTTTGTCGGCACAAACTTCACCACTGCCTCTAACGTATCCTTCACCGTAACGCCTGCGAACAACTGCATTAAGGCACTTTCCTGCATGTCAAGATTCTTCAACATTATCCTCAACTGTTCACCATCGGTAGGCATAAAGTCTGCCTGTCCCTTGTTAAGCATGCTTCTGCTGTCACGGATATCATATATCTCCAAGGCACACAGCTCAGCCATCTTAGCCGAACTTCCTGCCGACAGGACATCCTCATTCATATAATCACGCGGATTTAAAGCTGCTGGCTTAGGCGCAGGCCTGAACGGTTCAGGCAAAGTGACTTCCTTTGGTTCTGCGTTAATGGCCAGCAACACTCCATCCTCGTCTATGTCAACGGTCTGTATATTGTGCTTGTTATCCGTAGGAAGTACATAAAACTTTGACGTGTCACGTTCTCCAATGGAGTTTATGTCAAGTCCCAATATCCGGTAAGTTACCGACCCCTTCATCGGCACATCCCTCATTTTCATGTACTTCTCTGCGTAAATGGCAAAGTCGCCCGGCGTATATGACGTCTTTTCTATCTTCACAGTAAACTGTAGTTCAGTACGGGGCAAATAATATCCAGTACCCTCTGCGACTTCTTTACCACGTTGCGCAAAAACCGAACATACACTTGATGCGAGCAATAAAGACGCTAAGACAAGGTTTTTCATATTGTCATTGTTTATTCGTTATTCAATATTATCAAGGTAAAAAATCAACTTACTATTCCATACAAATGCTTAAATGCCTGTGGCAGATAATTTATCAAATCGCTTGCCACGACGCTCTCGACACCTAAAGACTGCGCGGCAATGTCACCGGACAAGCCATGCAGGTACATACCAAGCAAGCATGCATCAGCCTGCTTGTATCCCCGTGCCAACAAACCGGTTATTATTCCGGTAAGCACGTCTCCACTACCGGCCGTGGCCATGCCAGCATTTCCTGTTGGATTAAAAACAATATTACCGTCAGGCATGCATAATGCAGAATAATGTCCCTTAAGAATAATAAAAGCATGCAGGCGTTCGGCCATATCCATCGCACTTGCAAGACGCTCATAACTGTCACTGAAATGATTGCCGGCCAGACGTTCATATTCCTTAGGATGAGGAGTCATAATTATGCCATGCGGCAACTGTTGCAGCCACGCACGATGTGAGGATAGCATGTTAAGGCCGTCTGCGTCGATAACGATTGGAGCCTGAGTTCTCCTGATTTGCGTTATCAAGGCGATGGCTGAACTTTCCTGTTGACCAAGTCCGGGACCAATGCCTATGGCATCGAAATCTGTCGCATCAACAGCTTCCGAAAAATAAGTTTCCTCCTTATCAATGCACATCACGGCTTCAGGTACAGAAACCTGCATTATATCATTATTACGACGTGGAGTACAGACTGTAACTTTCCCCACACCACTCCTAAGACAGGCTTTTGTAGCCAATATTGCGGCACCTGCCATACCATAACTTCCGGCAATGATAAGCGCATGTCCCATATCTCCCTTATGTGAATAATCTCCACGATGGAGGATACGCGGATATAACTCACTCTCTTCCAATACACTATAATGCGTGCTAAGACTCTTCATTCCATCCTTACTCAAACCAATGTCAAGAACATTCAGTTCTCCTATAAATTTCTGGTTTTCAGGGAAAAAGAATGAAAGTTTTTTGTTCTGCAACGTAAAAGTTACGTTTGCCTTAATGATATTAGCCCTGACATTATATGTATTGTCTTCGGTCATAAGCCCCGAAGGTACATCTATGCTTACTACGGTAGCCGAAGATTGGTTGATGTATTTAACGAGCGACGCAAATCCTCCAGCAAGCGGTTTATTCAATCCCGAACCGAACAAGCCGTCAACAACAAGCATTCCACTTTCAAGCTTCGGCGGATCAAACTCGTTAATGACTTCCGTAAACTCCTTGACAGCCTTGCACTCCGTAAGCCTTTGCCTATTTGTAGTGCAATCATCGGAAAGCTTACCGCTAATGTTAAACAAGTAAACAGAAACTGAATACTTCCGTTCTGCGAGCATGCGGGCAACAGCCAATGCATCGCCACCATTATTGCCTGGACCGGCAAAAACTACGACCTTCGTGCAGTTGCCCCAACGATCGGTAATGGCACGAGTCAACGCACGCGCCGCGCGTTCCATCAGGTCTATGGATTTTATCGGCTCATGCTCTATTGTGTATTTGTCAAGCTCACGAATTTGAGCGCCTGTAAAAATCTTCATCAGTGCAAAAATACAAAATTAATACAAACCACTTGTCAAGTTTGGCATATTTTTAGTAATTTTGTGCCAAAATATCAAAAAAGCATTATGTCTACAATAAAAATCCACGACAAGACATTCAGGATTTCATACACAGAGAAAGAGATACTGGAGCATGTCAAGGCTGTTGCCGACCGCCTTAACAAGGATATGGCAGGCAAGAAACCGCTATTTCTTGCCGTACTTAACGGTTCTTTCATATTCGCGGCCGACCTACTCCGGATGATAGACATTCCTTGCGAAATATCGTTTGTTAAATTAGCGTCATATCAAGGAACGATGTCTACCGGAAAAATAAAAGAGGTTATCGGTATTAACGAAGACCTGACCGGACGTACGATAGTGATAGTCGAAGACATTGTCGAGTCTGGCCTTACAATGAAACGCATGCTCGAATCGCTCGGCACACGTAATCCAGCCTCTATCCACATCTGCACGCTTCTACTCAAACCGGAAAAGCTGAAGGTTGACCTCAACATTGAGTATGCAGCCATGGAAATTCCGAATGACTTTATTGTAGGCTATGGCCTGGATTACGACCAGGAAGGACGCAATCTGAGAGACATTTATACACTGGTGGAAGAATAACTACATTTTATATTAACTCTAAAAATGAAGAATATTGTTATTTTCGGCGCGCCTGGTTCAGGGAAAGGCACGCAAAGTGATTTGATGATTAAGAAGTACGGCTTTGGCCATATATCAACGGGTGATGTTCTGCGTAATGAGATAAAGAACGGGACAGAGCTCGGCAAGACGGCCAAGCAATACATAGACAACGGCCAACTCATACCAGACAACTTGATGGTCAACATCCTGGCAAGCGTATACGACGGTTTCGGCAAAGAGCATGAAGGCGTAATCTTCGACGGCTTCCCCCGCACTATTCCGCAGGCTGAGGCATTGAAGAAAATGCTTGACAAACGCGGCCATAAGATTGCAGCAATGATTGAGCTGGACGTTCCGGAAGAAGAACTTATGACCCGCCTCATCAAACGAGGACAAGAAAGCGGACGCTCGGACGACAACGAGGAGACAATAAAAAAGCGTCTTGACGTTTACCACAGCCAGACTGCGCCACTGATTGAATGGTACAAGAAAGAGAATATACACCACCACATCAATGGTCTCGGCGAACTTGACCGTATTTTCGCCGATATTTGCAATGTTATAGACAACATCTAAATTAATTAAGAATTAAGAGTTAAGAATTAAGAAATATGCAATGGCCATATTAATGTTATAACTCTTAATTCTTAACTCTTAATTCTTAACTCTTAATTCTTAACTCTTAATTCTTAACTCTTAATTCTTAACTCTTAATTCTTAAACTTCCTATGCCCGAATCGAATTTTGTTGACTACGTTAAGATTTACTGTCGCTCCGGTAAGGGAGGCAGAGGTTCAATGCATCTGCGACATGCCAAATATCAACCTAACGGCGGTCCTGACGGCGGCGACGGAGGTAAAGGCGGCAGCATTTACCTGCGCGGCAACCACAACTACTGGACATTACTACACCTGAAATACCAGCGCCACGTATTCGCCGAGCATGGAGGAAACGGGGGAAGGGACAAATGTCACGGTACAGACGGCAAGGACGTATACATTGACGTACCGTGCGGCACGGTAGTGTATAACGCGGAGACGGGCAAGTATGTCTGTGACGTAACACACGACGGGCAGACCGTACTGCTTCTGAAAGGCGGACGAGGCGGACTTGGTAATTTCCAGTTCCGCAGCGCCACGAACCAGGCTCCACGCTATGCACAGCCCGGTGAGCCAATGGAGGAGATGACGATAATCCTTGAGCTGAAACTGCTTGCCGACGTAGGACTCGTTGGTTTCCCCAACGCAGGCAAGAGTACGTTGTTGTCAACACTGTCGAGCGCACGGCCGAAGATAGCGAATTACCCGTTTACGACGCTTGAGCCGTCGCTCGGAATCGTCAGTTACCACGACCGCCAGTCGTTTGTTATGGCCGACATTCCGGGTATTATCGAAGGAGCAAGCGAAGGCAAGGGGCTCGGGCTGCGTTTCCTGCGCCATATCGAGCGTAACTCGTTGCTGTTGTTCATGGTTCCGGGTGATACCGACGACATAAAGAAAGAATACGAAGTACTGCTTAACGAACTGGCAAACTTTAATCCTGACATGCTTGACAAGCACCGTGTGCTGGCCGTAACGAAGTGTGACTTGCTGGATGACGAGCTTATCGAGATGATTAAGGAGACCGTACCCGAGGGTATTCCGGTTGTATTCATCTCGGCAGTAACCGGACGCGGGCTTGACGAACTTAAGGATGTGCTGTGGAAAGAACTGAACAGCGAAAGCAACAAGCTGAAGGATATAACGTCGGAAGATACTCTTGTCCACCGTGACAAAGACCTCGGCACACTACCCGAGGAACTCAGGGTGGAAGGAGAAGACGAAATAGAGTTTATAGACGAAGACGACATCGAGGACCTTGACGATGTTGAATATTACGACGTCGACGAAAAATAAGACTTAAAAACACATGAAAAATGAATAATCCGGCATATCGTTACAACATAACATGACCGATTATTCATTTTTCATCATTTATCTTTAATTCTTGATTGTTCATTTAAACAAATGACAACTCCTATCCTAACATATTATAATATATCTCCCGGCGTGACGGCATTCAGCACTACACGCCACGGAGGAGTAAGCCAAGGACTTTACGGAGAGTTCAATATCAACAGGTATTGCGGCGACAACGACGAGTGCATAGAGAAAAACACCGAGGCGTTATGCCGTAAGCTGGGTATTGTGACAGACCATCTTATCATGCCACACCAGACCCACGGCACGGAGATAAGGCAGATTGCGACCGACTTTCTCACGCTTCCGCCAACAGTGAAAACCCTGTTGCTTGAAGGTGTTGACGCCTTGATAACCGACGTCAAGAATGTATGCATCGGAGTTTCCACGGCCGATTGCATTCCGATACTTATCTATGACGAATGCCATAACGCCGTTGCCGCCGTTCATGCGGGATGGCGAGGCACGGTGGGAAGAGTGGCCATGAAGGCCGTTGACGCCATGCGACTGAGTTATGGCTCACACCCCGAATCGCTGAAAGCCGTAATCGGGCCTGGCATTTCGCTCGACGCGTTCGAGGTGGGCGACGAAGTGTATGAAGAGTTCGCCGCCGCAGGATTCAACATGAGCGGCATAAGCATTCGCAAGGACAAATGGCATATCGACCTGAAGGAATGCAACCGCAGTCAACTCGTATCGCTCGGAATACCCGAAAGCAGCATTGACGTATCGCCCGTATGCACGTTCGGCAACACAGGCGATTACTTCTCGGCGCGCCGCCTGGGCACAATGTCTGGCAGGATATTCACCGGTATAATGACCGTTTGACAACATTCAACAATACGACTATAACACTAAAACAATTGATTATGAAAAAACACATCATCTTAGTAATGCTTGCATTGATTACATGCGCAGGCGCCAATGCCCAAAAGTATCTCGGAGGCGACATCTCACTGTTGCCGACATACAGGGAAAAAGGCACCACATACAAGACTGCTGACGGCAAAGAAACATGTCCGTACAAGCTATTCACCGAAGCGGGATGGAACGCCATGCGCGTGCGCCTGTTCGTTGAGCCCGACAATGCGCCGCTGGGCAACAAGGACGAGGGCGTATGCCAAGACCTGCCTTACGTAATAAAGCTATGCAAACAGATAAAGGCTCACGGCTTTAAGCTAATGCTTGACTTCCACTACTCTGACACTTGGGCTGACCCCGGCAAGCAGTTTACTCCGAAAGCATGGGACGAAGCCATTGCAGGAAAGAGCAAGGACGAACAGGTGAAGATACTTGCCGACTCGGTTTACGCACATACCCTCAACGCGCTGAACGCCCTGAAGCAGGCCGGAGCGGAGCCTGACTTCATCCAGGTGGGCAACGAAATAACCTTCGGCATGCTTTGGCCGACGGGTAGGGTTGAGCCAACCAAGGCCGACAACTGGCCAGCGCTGTTGACATTCCTCAACGCCGGGGTGAAAGCCTGCCGCCAGGCATGTCCCAAGGCACAGATAATAATACATACGGAGCACGCCCAAGACTGGAACGCGACTGAGGGATACTACGCAAAACTGCGCGACGGCAAACTCGATTACGACATCATCGGACTGAGCTACTACCCCATGTGGCACGGCACGATAAAACATCTTGACGTCGTGCTTGACAGTCTCAAGACGACATTCAACAAGCCCGTGATGATTGTCGAAACAGCATTTTATTACTCTCACGAGAACGACATTTGGGAGAAAGACCCCAACCATTATTCCGACCTATACCCAATCAGCGCCGAGGGTCAGCGCCGTTTCACAGAAGAACTTGTCACAATGCTCAACAAGCACGATGACGTGACCGGTCTGTTCTGGTGGTTCCCTGAAGAAAACGAGTCCGGCTCTACCGTCGTAAAAAGCTGGCTTAACCGCGGCCTGTTCGACAACCACACAGGAAAGACACTTCCGGCAATGGACGAATTTTCTAAATTCATAAATCAATAGGATAAATAACATACAACAGAAGAATGAAGAGTGGACAATCAGGCTTGCGCTGTTGCGCATAAAGCGGTTGTTCATTCTTCATTTTCTTTTATCCCTTTTTCTTACGGCAAAACTCCATCCTACCGAAAAAAGCTTACAGTTGAAAACATCGTTATTTACCTGATGTTCAACCATACATTTCGCCCCGCACTACAACCGTTACGATTAGAAAGTAAAGAAGCGAATAAAATACAGAATCGACGGTTATCACACGAAAAGCGTTACACAGTCAAAGCGTTTCCAAAAGACGGCTTTTTGGCTTGTAAAAGGCCGTCTTTTGCAAACTAAAAGGTGGTCTTTTGCAATGCGATTGACGGCCTTTCGGAAAGTCATCAATTTCAAAGTAGATAAATACCGCATAACACACAGGCGCCTCGGAAACGAAAATAAAAGCTCGTTTCACTCTCTTTTATTTTGCGGTTCGCTCGGCTTGCACTATCTTTGGATAAAATAGGCGGCGCCTCGGAAACGAAAATAAAAGTTCGTTTCACTCTCTTTTATTTTGCGTTTCGCTCGGCTTGCACTATCTTTGCACCATCAAACACAAACATTATGACGTTATATCCTAAATTGATAATGGACGCCCTGGCTACCGTTACGTACCCGGGCACGAAAAAAAATCTGGTAGAAAGCGAAATGGTTGCCGACAACCTGCGCATTGACGGTATGAAAGTGTCGTTCTCACTAATATTCCCGCGAGATACCGACCCGTTCCTCAAGTCTACCGTAAAGGCTGCCGAAGCCGCCATCCATTACCACGTAAGCAAGGACGTGGAGGTGGAAATAAGCGTTGAAACAAAGTCTAAGCCTCGCCCCGAGGCCGGCAAAATGCTGCCCGAAGTGAAGAACATCATCGCCGTAAGCTCAGGCAAGGGCGGTGTGGGAAAGAGCACAGTGGCCGCCAACCTGGCAATAGCGTTGGCACGGCTGGGCTACAAAGTCGGTCTGCTCGACACCGACATATTCGGCCCTTCAATGCCTAAGATGTTCGACGTAGAGGACGCTCGCCCCTACGCCGTGCACAAAGACGGGCGCGACCTGATTGAACCGGTTGAGAAATACGGCGTCAAGCTGCTCAGCATCGGCTTCTTCGTCAATCCCGACACGGCCACGCTGTGGCGCGGCGGCATGGCATCGAACGCCCTGAAACAACTAATCGGCGACGCCGACTGGGGCGACCTTGACTACTTTATACTTGACACGCCGCCGGGAACAAGCGACATCCACCTTACATTATTGCAGACCCTGGCCATCACCGGAGCCGTGATCGTAAGCACACCGCAGAAAGTCGCGCTGGCCGACGCACGCAAGGGTATCGACATGTACCGCAACGACAAGGTTAACGTACCTATCCTCGGCCTCGTCGAGAACATGGCATGGTTCACTCCGGCGGAGCTTCCTGAAAACAAATACTATATCTTCGGCAAGGAAGGCTGTAAGGAACTTGCAAAGGAAATGGGCGTACCTCTGTTGGCGCAGATACCAATGGTACAGAGCATTTGCGAAAGCGGAGACGACGGCAAGCCCGCCGCGCTCAACTCGGACACCGCTACCGGACTGGCATTCATCAACCTGGCACAGGCCGTAGTGACCGTTACCAACCGGCGCAACAAGGAACAAGGCCCGACAAAAATCGTGGAAATCAAAAATAATTAAGAATTAAGAGTTAAGAATTAAGAAAATATGCAATGCTGATTTGACAAGGCTATTTTTCTTAATTCTTAACTCTTAATTCTTAAGTTTCTTCGCCCTTAACTCTTAATTATTTCTTGTCCATCTTTCGCCATACCACTACTATGTAGGCAAGGACGAAAGGAATAATCAGCGAAACGACAGACATGACGCCCAGGGTGAACTCACTGCTGCAGCTGTTTGTTATCGTCAGGCTGCTCTGCAGGTCGGCCGTCGACGGATAATAAGCCGTATTGTTCCATCCGGCGCACAGCAACAGACTCAGCACTACAAGCACCGCGCCTATGCCGGCAGGCCATATTCCGCGAATATACGCTGCGTTGAAAATAGTCTTCACGCAGCCGTACAGGAATAACGTGACGCCTGCAAGCAACACAACGGCTAACGGCCACATGGCCACGAAGTTGTTGAAGTACTTGTAAGGCTCAAGGTATATCTCGCCGGTTGCAGGGTCTGCGGCGTATCCGTCCTGCAAAAGTATGTGCACAAGAGCAACGAGGAAGAACACGAGGAACGGCACGAAGTTACCCACCAGGCGCACCGTACACCGTGAACGGATGTTCTCGTTGTCGACATTGTTGATTATATAAAGAATGCCGAGTATGCGGGCAAGGAAGAACACGGCAAGGCCGAATATGAGATTCCAACCGTTCAGCAGCGCGTCAAGGCCGTGGCTGGCGTTGGCCCAGCCGCTGATTATCGGGCTTGCGCCGGGCTCCAGGATGTTAGACTTGTCCACAATGAAGTTTGCCCCGCTGAAGAACGTGGCCACGGCTACGCCGAGCAGCAGCGGGCCAAGTATTCCGTTGATAACGAGAAACCAGTGGAACGTGCGCGCCCCGAGCAGGTTGCCCAGCTTATTCTGGAACTCATAACTTACGGCCTGGAGCACGAACGTAAACAGTATGATCATCCACAACCAGTAAGCACCGCCGAAACTGGTGCTGTAAAACAGCGGGAACGAAGCGAAGAAAGCGCCGCCGAACGTGACGAGCGTCGTGAAGGTAAGCTCCCACTTCTTACCGGTGGAATTGATTATAAGGCCGCGCTCGTCATTGTTTCCGCTCAGTGAGAACAGTAAGGAGTTAGCTCCCTGGACGAACATCATGAACACCAGCAACGCGCCTAACAGCGAAACAAGGAACCACCAGTATTGTTGCAAAAATTCGTAAGACATATCTTTCTTTTTTATTATAGTTAAAGGTGACGTGGAAACGTAATCCGGTAAAGGCGCATGGTTCACTGCCGCTATTGTCTTTGGCGTGGTCAGCCCTTACGGTTTTCGCTCCTTTTTACTTTTTCATTTCTCTGTAGAATATTCAGGCCCGTGCTTTATAGCCTTGCACATGATGTTGATTTCAACGGCAAGCAGTACGGTAAAGAGTACGAGGAATATGAAGAACGTCAACATAACCGAGCCAGCCCCGACGTCAGACACGGCCGCCCATGTAGGCAACATGTCCTGGATAGTCCATGGCTGGCGGCCGAACTCAGCCACGAGCCATCCCGCCTCGCTCGCTATATAGCCCAGCGGCAGCAACGCCATGCCCGCTACGTGGAACCAGCGCATGCGTGTTATGTCTTTCTTATATGACAGGAACAGGGCCACGGCAAAGAAAAGGAGGAACAGCATGCCGAGTCCTACCATCACACGGAACGCCCAGAAGCACAGCGGAATGTACGGCACGGTCTGCTCGGCATTGTCTATGTAACCATAGCCAAAGTACTTCATGTTCTCGTCCAACACCTTGCGGTGCTGTGCTGCCACGGCTTCGTTACCCGCTTTCTTGGCCTCACGGTAATCGGCAAGCGAGGCAATAGCCTGCCGTCCGCGCTGCATCTTCTCGTCAAGCGACATCGCCGTGGAGCCGTCGGGCTGTGTATATCCGCCCTTGATGATGTCATTCACGCCCGGCACGTAACCGTTAAGGTCGCGCGTAGCGAGGAACGAGAGCATGTTGGGTATCGCAATACGCATTGCCGGCTCCTCTCCCGAGGCGTAATCAGGCTGTTCAAACGGGTTGACAAGCGCCACGAGGGTCAGCCCCTCGCCTTTGCCGCCATCATAAAGGGCTTCCATCGCGGCGAGTTTCATCGGCTGTGCCTTGGCCACCATGTAAGCTGAGCTGTCACCGGTGTGCACCGCCAGGAGCGACGCTACCAATCCGACGATTGACGCTATCTTGACGCTCTGCACGGCAAGCTTGCGGTCCAGCCCGGCCCTTGCGGCGTCGCCGTGCTTACGGAACATAAGATAACAGCTTACGGCTACGGTGAATATCGCGCCGATTACCCACGCAGAGATGACGGTATGGAAGAATTTGTCGACGGCGAATGGCGACAGCGCCACTTCAGCGAACGACGTCATCTCGTTACGCATGGTGTCGGGATTGAACGCCTGGCCAACCGGATACTGCATCCATGCGTTCGCAACGAGTATCCACCAGGCCGAAATCGTGGCGCCGAGACCTGTAAGCCATGTCGAGGCAAGGTGGAAACCGCGTGACACCTTGTTCCATCCGAAGAACATCACGCCTACGAACGTAGCCTCGAGGAAGAACGCCACTATGCCCTCCACGGCCAGCGGTGCACCGAAAATGTCGCCCACAAGCCATGAATAGTTGCTCCAGTTCGTTCCGAACTCGAACTCGAGAATGATACCCGTGGCCACGCCCATGGCGAAGTTGATACCAAACAGCTTTTGCCAAAAGCGCGCGGCGTCTTTCCAGAAGGTCTTGCCCGTGCGGTAATAGCATGTCTCCATAATGCCCATGATGAGCGCAAGGCCCAGCGTGAGCGGCACGAATAGCCAATGGTAAATGGCGGTAAGGGCGAACTGCGCCCTCGACCAGTCTACCGTACCGGCACTCATGCTCAACAGTAAATCGTACATATTCTTTGTTGTTTTAAGGTTATGCGGTTATGTTAAAAGTGGAGCGAGCCCTGCGGAGCGGACCACGCGGCGGCAACAATGTCAGTGCGTATCGCCGCTTATGTCGCCGAGGCGCTGCATAATGTAGTCGGGCTCGTTGCCCTCTCCTGCCCTCTCCTGCAATATGTCGGGCATGAAAAACAGCTTTAACACAAGGAAGATAACAACAAGCTTGACTATGACAACGAGCCACAGGGTCTTACCTGTCCTCATATTCGAGAATCCCTCGTAATAGAAATTGATTATTCGCTTTATCATATCATGTCCCATTTATCTGCCGGCGGCAAAAAAACGTAACTATTCAGCCACGTTTTGCTTACAGTACAGTCAGCCGGCGGCTATTCCGCGCACGGGTTATCAGCGTACGGCCTCCATTCACTTACAATATGAAAGGCCGTCTTTTACCCTTCAATATGCGGCATCTTGCAGGCCGAAACACGGCCTTTCGCATTGCCGTCAGGCACATATCGTAACACTACCGGCGACGAAACGCACCGACACGGCAAACGTATCCGCACACAAAACGCGCACTAAAGCCGCCATACTCGGTTACAAATATAAGAAAACCTTTTTAATATTGTTCAAAAATTCGGTAAAATTGCTAATTTTACCAGTTAATGTATTTATACTTGGCAAAAGTTTGTGACATTTGAGATAAATAGGTTAATTTTGCATATCGCATAAATTTTGTAATCAAAACATTTAAAAGTCATCTCATAACAACAACCGGAAAATATATGAACAAGAAATTCATCATCCCCTCGGTAATCGTCGGTCTGCTGCTAATCGGCGGCATTGTATATCTTGCGATAAGCCTTAACAACCAGAAACAGGCCAACAAAGACATGCAGGAACTGGCCGAGCTCGACAAGAAGGAAATGGAGAACGAGTACCAGATGTTCGCCGACCAGTACAGCGAACTGAAGACCCAGATAAACAACGACTCGATTATCGAACAGCTTACACAGGAACAGCTCAAGACCGAAAAACTGCTCGAGGAACTGAAAAACGTCAAGGCTTCCGACGCACGTGAGATAGCCCGACTGAAAAAAGAACTCGCAACATGCCGCGCCGTCATACGCAGCTATGTGCTCGAAATAGACTCGCTCAACCGCCTCAACCAGAACCTCACGGCGGAAAACACCCGAGTAAAAGGACAGTACGCCGAGGCCACGAGGCAAATACAAGGACTTAACGCCGACAAGCAGACCCTGTCGGAGAAAGTGGCCATCGCCGCCCAGCTTGACGCAACGGGCATAAGCATGACCCTGAAGAACAAACGCGGCAAGGCGACCAAGAAGCTAAAAAGGTGTAAGACAATACAGGTAAGTTTCAACATAGCCAAAAACGTTACAGCCGCCAACGGCACAAAGACGATTTATGTGCGCATTACCACACCTACGGGCAAGGCACTGTCGGCCGGAGGAACATTCCCATACGAGAACCGAAACCTGCAATACTCGATGAAGAAAGCCATAGAGTACACCGGCAACGAGACCCCCGTGACAACTTACTGGAACGTGAACGAATTTCTTGGCGAAGGCACTTACAACGTAAGCATATTCGCCGACGGCAACATGATAGGCTCAAGAAACTTCACGTTCGACTGATTAATACCGAACAAGCGGCAAGAAGGCAAAGGAGTAAGCACGATATGTCGTGACGGGCGCACAGGCTGCCCGCCAGCGCACAAGCCACACGGACAGCGCGCCATATATGCTTGCTCCTTTACCGTTTGAGCATTGCGGTCATAAAAAATACAAGAAAATGAAGCATGTCCCGTTACTGATTATGTTGGCCTGCGCCATATCACGCGCCGACGCACAGCAGGTACTGTCGCTTGACAGTTGCCGCGCCATGGCGTTGCGCAACAACAAGCAGCTGGCCATAGCGGCACTGAAGCAGGACGTGGCGCGCGACGCACGAAAGGCGGCACGCACGAAATACCTGCCGCACGTAGACGTACTCGGAGGATACGAGTTTACAAGCCGTGAGGTATCCATACTAAACGACAGGCAGAAAGGAGCGCTCGGAAGCCTCGGCACCAACGCTGCCGGACAATTGGGCAGCACCATGTCTGACGTCATATCCGAAATGGCAGGACAAGGAATCATAACCTCGCAGACGGCCGAGGCACTCGGCAACATAGCCCAAGGGATAATGCCCGGAATAGAAGAGGCCGGCAACAATATGGGCAAAACCATACGCGACGCATTCAAGACCGACACGCGCAACTTCTTCGCGGCCTCAATCATGCTGACACAACCTATATATATGGGCGGAAGCATTATTGCGGCAAACAAGATTGCGGACATAAGCGAGGAACTCGCCGCCAACAGTTTGCACAGCAGAAAGCAAGACATAATCTACGATGTGGACAACGCCTATTGGACCGTAGTATCGCTGAAGCATAAGCAAAAACTCGCCACAAGCTACTATAACCTCGTGAAAAAGCTAAGCGGCGATGTGGGCAAGATGATAAAAGAAGGCGTAGCCACAAGGGCGGACGGACTAAGGGTAGACGTAAAGGTCAACGAGGCGGAGATGCAACTGACCCAGGTCGACAACGGACTGTCACTGGCCAAAATGCTGCTCTGCCAGCTATGCGGACTACAGATAAGCGACAAAGTGGCCCTTGAGGATGAAAACAAAGACATGGTATCGGCTGCGGCAGACATACCGGTTGCATCTGTCGACGACGCCATGGAGAACCGCACGGAACTGAAAATGCTGCAAAACGCCGTCGATATAAGCAAACAATCAACCAAGCTGGTACGCGCCGCTTACCTGCCGCAGGTAGCTCTCACAGGCGGATATCTCATAACCAATCCCTCGCTCTACAACGGTTTTGAGCGAAAGTTCTCAGGAGTATGGAACATAGGCGTAATGGTAAGGATACCCGTATGGAACTGGTTTGAGGGCACATACAAGATACGCGCAGGCAAGACAGCAACAAGCATAGCTATGCTTGAACTGGACGAAGCCCGCGAGAAAATAGAGTTACAGGTAAACCAAAGCTCTTTCAAGGTAGCAGAAGCCAACAAGAAGCTTGCCATGGCATGCAAGAACGTAGAGCGCGCGGAGGAGAATCTAAGGTGCGCCAACCTTGGATTCAAGGAAGGAGTAATGGACGTTACGGACGTTATGGCCGCGCAGACAGCATGGTTACAGGCATGCTCACAAAAAATCGACGCCGACATTGACGTAAAACTTACACAGACAAACCTGAAAAAAGTACTCGGCGAGGAACTATATCAGTAAAAAATAAAAACAGGAAAAGGCAAGAATAATACGCGTCGGCAGCCAAATACCGGCATATAAACCGGAAATAAAGCCCGTGCACACAGTAAAACAATCTTACAAAGAAAAAGACATGACAGAAAAATCACAACATAAGAATATAATAATCGCCACGGCATGCTTTGCGGCCGCCGTCATAATAGTGGGAGCAATAGGCTTCCTCGCCTTCGGCCGAACGCCGGACGTCATCCAGGGAGAGATCGAAGTGTCTGAATATAGAGTGTCCAGCAAGGTGCCTGGACGCATACTCGAATTATGCGTCCAGGAGGGCGATTACGTCAAGGTGGGCGATACGCTTGCCATACTCGATGCTCCAGACATAGAGGCTAAGCGTACTCAGGCAGAAGGAGCGGAAAGCGCCGCTGCAGCATTGAGCGCGATGGCTGACAACGGAGCAAGGCGGGAGCAGGTACGCGGGGCGTTCGAGGTATGGCAGCAAGCCAAGGCAGGACTGGATATCGCGGAGAAATCCTACGGCCGTGTACAACGCTTGTTTGACGAAGGCGTAATGAGCGAGCAAAAGCGCGACGAGGCATACGCCAACTACAAAGCAATGGAGGCACAGGCAAAAGCCGCCAAAAGCCAGTATGACATGGCTGTGGCAGGTGCCAGGAAAGAGGAGCGTGAAGCTGCCGCCGCCCAAGTAATAAGGGCTAAGGGAGCAGTGCAGGAAGTCAATTCGTACATCAACGAAACTGTACAAACGGCCCAGATGGAAGGCGAGGTAAGCGACGTTTACCCTAAAATGGGAGAACTGGTTGGGGCCGGTTCGCCAATAATGAGCATATCCATAATGAACGATGTATGGGGAACATTCAATGTACGTGAAGACCAGTTGAAGGGACTAAAGATTGGAGACACGTTCACGGCTTACTGCCCGGCGTTCAACAAGGACATAAGGATGAAGGTTTACTATATCAAGGACGAAGGAAGCTACGCCGTGTGGAAGGCAACCAAGACTAACGGCCAGTATGACCTTAAGACATTTGAAGTAAAGGCACGCCCGATTGACAAGTTTGAAGGCCTGCGCCCGGGCATGTCGCTTATAATAAAGGAATGATATGTTTGCCCGTTTGCAGCAAGTAGTCTGGCGTGAATTCGGCATAATGCGCAAGAACAGGATGTATCTGTTCTGCATGGTGGTGCTTCCCGTCATTGTCGTGATATTCTTCACCTCGCTGATGTCGGGCGGTCAACCTACCGACATGCCGGTGGGAGTAGTCGACCTTGACAACACCCCTACTACACGCACGCTGGTACGAAAGCTCGATGCGTTCCAGGCTACCAAGGTTGTAAAACATTACGCAAGCGTGGCCGACGCGCGCCGCGATATACAGCGGAACAAGATTTACGCATTCATATACATTCCCGAAGGAACAACGGACAAGCTGCTCTCTATGAGACAGCCGAAGATTTCTTTCTATTACAGCTCGACATCATATACGGCAGGAGCGCTGCTATACCGCGACCTGAAGACAATATCAACGCTCGGCTCGGCGGGCGTAGGGGCGACGCTGCTCAGCGCCAAGGGGCTGTCGGAAGAACAGGTAATGAGCTTCCTGCAACCTGTAATCGTTGACCTGCACACGGTAAACAATCCCTTGGTGAACTACAGCGTTTACCTTAACACCATGCTTATCCCGGGATGTATTATGCTGTTCATTTTCATCGTTACGGCCTACTCTATCGGCACAGAACTGAAATTCAACTCCGCGAAAGAATGGCTTGACACCTCAGGAGGCAATATATTTGTAGCCCTAATGGGCAAAATGCTTCCGCAGACCATTATCTTCCTAATAATAATGTACGCTTACATGTTCTACGTTTTCGGCGTACTCCACTTTCCACACCCCGGCGGCCCCGGCTATATTCTTTTGCTCGGCGTGCTCTCGGTGCTCTCGTCACAGGGATTCGGGATTTTCGTCTTCGGCGTTGTTCCGTCATTACGCATGTCGATGAGTATATGCTGCTTATGGGCGGTTCTCAGCTATTCATTGTCGGGCACGGCATTCCCGTTATCGGCTATGGACTCCGAGATAAAAGCCATTGCCCTGCTTTTCCCTTTGAGGCATTATTACATGATATACCAACTTAACATCTTCAACGGCTATTCCCTTGAGTTCTCATGGCCGTACATGGTCGCGCTTATGGCTTTCGCGGCATTGCCTCTGCTCGTAACGGGACGTATCAAGAAGGCGTTGCAGACATACCAATATATCCCATAAGCCGCAAGCGGGGATAATACGGGAAAGGTTTATGCAGGAATATCAGGAACACTTGAATTGCAGATTATGAATCGTGGATTAAGTAAAGCATTTGTAGATGAACTGAAAACCATCTGGAAAGACGAGGGGGTTATTATCTTCTTCATCCTCGTGCCCATGCTTTATCCTTTGCTTTATTCATGGATTTACACCAACGAAGTAGTGCGTGAGGTGCCGGTGGCCGTTGTCGACCTGTCGCACAGCGACATGAGCCGCGACTTCATACGTAAGTTCGACGCCTCACCAGACACGAGGATAGCATGCTACTGCAACAGCCTTGACGAGGCAAAAGACGCCATCGGGCGACAGGATGCATTCGGCGTGATATACTTCCCCACCGACTTCCAAACCAACATAATGCGGATGGAGCAGAGCCGCGTCAGCGTTTTCTGCGACATGAGCTTCATGTTATACTACAAAGCGATATTCCAGACGGCAACGGCCGTTGCGGGAGACATAAACTCGAAAATACAGATTGAGCGGGCGGGCAACTGGACCAATCGTGAAGACGAAATCACTACAAAGCCTCTCGACTATGAAGAGGTGCAGTCGTTCAACACCACCGGAGGCTACGGTAACTTCATCATACCGGGCGTGTTAATGCTCATCATCCAGCAGACACTGCTCCTCGGCATTGGCCTCATCGGCGGAACAAGGAGAGAACGCATGTCAAGAATGCCCGGCATAAATGCGCTGCATACCACTACGGCACGTCCAGAGGGAAATGCCGCAACGGCCGGCACGGACAACAATACCTCACTGCAGCCTGCCGCCTCGACAATAACCGACATCATAGGACGGGCATTGTGCTATTTCATGATATACACCATAATGGGCGCGTATATCATTCTCGCCGTACCGCAGATGTTCGGCTTCACCTCGCTACTGAAGCCCGTCACAACATTATGCTTCATGCTGCCGTACCTCTTGGCGTGCATATTCTTCTCGATGACCGTCGCATGCTTTATACGCTACCGCGAGAACGTCATCCTTCTTGTAGTATTCACGTCAGTACCGCTACTGTTCATCTCCGGTGTGTCATGGCCCCAGAGCGCCATACCCGACTTCTGGCAGTGGTTCTCCTACCTGTTCCCGTCTACGTTCGGCATACGCGGTTTCGTAAGGATGAACACCATGGGAGCGCTGTTGGCCGACATCAAGCCCGAATACATCACGCTATGGATACAGGCAGTGGTATATTTTACCACTACATGCATACTGTACAGACGCCGCGCCAAGGCATGACATAACACGATAAGATAAAAAACATTATGAAATTAGGAATTATCAGATGCATGCAGACCGAGGACTACTGCCCCGGCGCAGGCTGTTTCAAGGCCATAAGGGAACATGGAGGCAGCTTTGAAAACATTGACGAAGGCATTGAAATAGTAGGCTTTACCAACTGCGGCGGCTGCCCGGGCAAGAAAGCCGTACTACGCGCAAAAATGCTTGCCGCACGAGGTGCCGACACGATAGCCTTCGCGTCATGCATACGCAAGGGAACTCCTATAGGTTATCCTTGCCCGTTTGGAGCAAAAATGAAAGCCCTGGTCGAAACACACGTACCGGGCATACGGCTGCTTGACTTCACCCATTACGCCCCGGGCGACAAACCTGACGGTAAATAGCCTTGTCTTTAGTAGTTAAAGGAGTTAAAGTAGTTACCGTTCGCTTTGCTCTTTAAGGATTTAAAGACAAATGCATTGTCTGCTTATGCACGATTAACGACAGTATGACTGCTTGCGGATGTTTATAAAAGTAAAACGCAAATGATGTTCTATAAATTAATAAGGGCGTCGAAGAGGCCGGGATTGACTTTTATATGTCATCCAACTGATTGGCGGATTAACCCGTTTTGCGTTGCAAAAGGCCACGTTCAGCGATGCAAAAGGCCGTATTTCGCAATACAAAAGAGGGCATTTAGTGTATAAGCCGAAGGCATAGGCCAATTTAACAGGCAAGGCACAACTTATTAATAAAATGAATGTCCACAAAGATTATATTTATTAGTAGTTAAAGGAGTTAAAGACAAATGCATTGTATGGGTTTGCCTGATTAACGGTAATTGGGGTATTTGCGGACACTCATTTAATTAATTTTGCGTTTTAATCTTTCATCTTTCAGCTCTTAAAGGATAACATATTGACAATCAACATTTTACATAACAAATGACATTCCCGTCTCTGTCAGCCATCTGTCAGCCATCTTTCACTGCATGTCATCCAACATCTTTTGAAGCGGACGGTGAAAGATGGCTGACAGATGGCTGACAGAGACGGGTGATGTATCCGTTGTATAACATACTCATTATCAGCATGATACACAAAAAGGATGAAAGATGAAAGATAAAATACGAAATTATTTACGCATTTCCACCCCGCTACGCCCCTGCCTACGGTAACTGCGGTAATCGTCAACGGGTATCTCCCTTCCTGACTCCTCCAACGGCCCCCCGTGGGGAAGGCGGAACTTCATGTAACGTATGTCCTTGCCGCGCTCTATCCACTGGCTCTCGTAATATGTACGGATGGAAAGTATGCGGCGCGTGTCGTCGTCGATGTCAATAGCATGGTAGAGGTCTTCAGTGCGGAAGAGCAACGGCAAGTGGTTATGCTCCACCATGTATGTCGTGTAAGTAAAGAGAAAATTGCTGTCTGTCTTGACGTGTATAATGCCGCCGTCAACCAGGAAACGACGGTAACGCTCCATGAAGGCCGTACCGGTAAGGCGCTTGCGCACGTTCTTCATCTGCGGGTCGCTGAACGTGAGCCATATCTCCTGCACTTCTCCCTCACCGAAAAAGCGGTCGATAATCTCGATGTTGGTGCGAAGAAACGCGACATTCTTCAGTCCTTCGGCAAGTGCCTGCGTGGCTCCTGTCCACATGCGGGCACCCTTGATGTCCACGCCTATGAAATTGACGTCGGGAAACATGCGCGCGAGCCCCACGGCGTATTCGCCCTTGCCGCACCCTAACTCAAGCACAATCGGATTGTCATTATGGAAATACATCTCGCGCCAACGGCCCTTCATCTCGAACGGCACCTGTTCTACAACGGAGAACGGATATTGAAAAACGTTCTCATAACGCTCCATGTCGGCAAACTTGGCTAACTTTCCCTTGGACATTTTAAATTAAGAGTTTAGAATTAAAAGCAAAAATTTAATTAAGAATTAAGAGTTAAGAATTAAGAAAATATGCATTGCCATTATCCAACAAAGCTATTTTTCTTAATTCTTAACTCTTAATTCTTAATTATTCAATGACCACCTTTGTCCATCCGTGTACATCCGGCTCAATACCGTACTGGATGTTGCGCAGCTTGTTATACAGCTTCGTACTGATAGGACCGGGCTTGCCGTCCTCGCTGAACACGTAACTCTTGTGGCCTTCGAGGTCGTCTATCTTTGAAATCGGGCTTATCACGGCTGCCGTTCCACATGCTCCGGCCTCCTCGAAAGTAGCGAGTTCCTCTTCCGGAATCTGGCGGCGCTCAACGGTCATGCCCATATCCTCAGCCAGCTGCATAAGGCTCTTGTTTGTAATGCTCGGCAGAATGCTGGTTGACTTAGGCGTAACGTAAGTGTTGTTCTTTATGCCGAAGAAGTTGGCAGCGCCACACTCGTCCATGTATTTCTTCTCCTTCGCGTCGAGATAGAACTCGCATGCGTATCCCAAATCATGCGCCATCTTGTTGGCACGAAGGGATGCAGCGTAGTTACCGCCTACCTTATAAATACCCGTGCCGAGCGGAGCCGAACGGTCGTACTCACGGATGATGACATACGGATTGGTAGCAAAGCCGCCCTTGAAGTACGGACCTACCGGAGTGACGAATATCATGAACAGGTATTCAGAAGCTGGATGCACTCCAACCTGTGCCGACATTCCTACGAGCAGCGGGCGAATGTACAGCGTGGCGCCGCTCTCGTATGTCGGTATATAGTCCTGGTTGAGGCGCACCACCTTGGTAACCATCTCCTCGAAAAGCTCCGTAGACACTTCCGGCATAAGTATGCCGCGGCAAGTACTCTGCAGACGCGCCGCGTTCTCGTCCATACGGAACACACGCACCTTGCCGTCGGGACAACGGTAAGCCTTAAGGCCCTCGAACGCTTCCTGACCGTAATGCAGGCATGTCGCGGCCATGTGCATCTTGATATACTCGTCTGAGCACACCTCTATTTCTCCCCACTTGCCGTCGCGGTAATAGCAACGGACGTTGTAGTCTGTCGGAACATAGCCGAATGGCAGTTTTGCCCAATCCAGATTTTTCATAAGCTAATATTTTAATTTAAGATTGCTGTATTACAACATAACAAGGCACAACCGCCTACACACGGACCGGTCGTCTTGCCCATGCAAAAGTAATAATAATATCATTAACAAACAATTTTTAGCCGATTATTTTACCCTCTGCCGTATGCTCACCTGGCGTCACTGGTTGGCGTCAAGTATTTTTCTGATGTCCTCGTCGGTCTTGGTCAGCTTGTCCTTGCAGAGCTTAACCAGTTTCTGGGCGGTCTTTAGCTGCTGGCCCAGAGTGTCTATGTCAAGCTCGTCGTTCTCCATCTTAGCGACAATGTCCTCAAGTTGCTTGAGAGCTTCTTCATATTTCAGTTCTTTCATTGTTTTTTGAGGTTTTGGGGTTATGAGGTTATAGGGTTTTGGGGTTGGACTTATCTGCATTATCCGGATAATTTATACTAATTATCCTTATTTCTTACCACCGACCTTACATTGCCTTCCGCAAGGCGTGTCTCTATCACGTCGCCGTCGGAAAGCTGGCCTGGCGAATACACGGCACGGCCGTTATGCAGAGTAATAGAATATCCACGGCGCAACAGGATAGCGGGGTCAACCGCTGAAATGCGCTGCCCAAGCAGCTCAAGGCGATGATTCTCGGCAGAGAGTCTTTGTCTTACGGCAGGAGCCAAAGCCACGGAAAGACGGTCAAGACGTAGTCTTTCTTCCGCAACGATTCGTCCCGCAGCCGCGCCTACCCTGGCAAAAAACGAGTCGATACGCGCCTGCTGGCGTGTCTTGACAAGTGAGAACAACACAGGAATACGGCCCGACACACGTTCAAGCCGTACACGTTCGTAGTCCATACGGCGACTGACTGAAACGGAAATGCGCTCCTGCGCCTGGACAATGCGGTCGTAAGTATGTTTCAGATTTTCGATCAGCAGCGCTGCGGCAGCCGTAGGAGTCTTGACCCGCTTGTTGGCAACCATGTCGAGCACGGACTCGTCACGCTCATGGCCTATTCCTGTAATAACCGGCAATGGAAAGTTGGCAACGTTCTCGGCAAGGGCAAGCGAGTCGAATGCGGACAAGTCGCTGACGGCACCTCCGCCACGGATTATCACTACACAATCAAAATCATCGGCTTCACTGTTGATTGCGTCAAGAGCCGATATTATGCTGCCTTCCGTTCGCTCGCCCTGCATGACGGCAGGGAACAACCTTACACTGAACGCGAATCCGTAGGCGTTAGTGTCCAACTGGTTGCAGAAGTCACCGTAACCCGCCGCCGATTCGCTTGAGACAACAGCGATACGCGAGGCAAACAAAGATAAACACAGCTCCTTGTTAAGGTCGAACACACCTTCTTCCTTCAATATACGGATTATCTCCTGACGTCGGCGCGCCATATCGCCGAGGGTGTATGCAGGGTCAATATCCGTCACAATCCACGAAAAGCCGAAATTCTCATGAAACTGCGCATGCACCTGCAACAGCACCTTCAGCCCTGCACGGAAATGCTCGCCCGTAACCTGTTCGAAGCCCGGGCGCACAGAAGCCCACGTCGACCGCCAGCAACGGGCCGAGGCGCGCGCCACGGTAGAGTTGCCCGTCAGGTCTTTCTGGACCAGCTCCATGTAGCAATGTCCGCTACGCTCACGGACTTCGGACAATTCTGCCTCGACCCAATATGAACCAGGCATGCCCAATTCCACGACGTCACGTACCATCGAATTTAGCTCGTATAATGTCAATGCTGCCATAATCCTTAGAATTAAGAGTTAAGAATTAAGGGTTAAGAATTAAGAAAACATGTCTGACGTGATAATCCACAAGAGTATTTTTCTTAATTCTTAACCCTTAATTCTTAATTTTTCATTCCCCTTTCGTATGCCCGCCAGAAATCGGGCACTCCGTAACCGTAAATATTGTCCGGCGCGGCAGTGTTGTCACAACTGTCGAGCACAAGACGGATAATGTCCTTGGCCGTCTTGCCAGGCAGAGCCTGCCACAGACATGCCACCATGCCCGCTACGAGAGGTGTCGAGAATGACGTGCCGACATCCTTTATTATAGTGCCCCGGCCGGTTATTACCGACGTAGGACTGCCCAAAGCCATTACGTCGGGCTTTACCCTGCCGTCGGCCGTCGGGCCTACACTGCTGAAAGCGGCATTGCGGCGTTCGGGAGTCACTGCGCCAACGGTTATTATATCCGTGGCGTCAGCCGGCACGTTGATTTTCTTCCAGGCAGCCATGCCGTCGTTGCCGGCGCTGTTAACAAGCACAATTCCCTTGCCGGCCAGCATTGAGGCCGTACGCGATATTAGCGCAGTATGGCCGTCGAGCTGGCGGTAATCATAGTTGTCGTCTGGATTGTCGAAAGCATGGAATCCGAGCGAACTGCTTATTATGTCCACCCCTACGCTGTCGGCAAACTCCGCGGCGGCGGCCCAAAAATCCTCCTCGGCAAGGCTTTCGGTAAGATTATCCTCGCATCTTAGCAGCCAGAACGTAGCTTCCGGCGACGTGCCGACGAAGGTATAAGGCACGTCGACGGCCATAGTCGAGAGCACCTTTGTGCCATGGTCCATCTCCTTGAACACCGTGCTCGATGCCGGAACGACAAAATCACGCCACCCCGCGACATCGGCATTCTTAAGACTGGGTATGAGGTCGGCGTTCATGAAGCCGCCGTCGAGCACGGCTACGGTCATGCCTCGTCCACGGAATCCATGGTCATGCATCTTCACCCCGCCTATCATCTCGACCTG
>NZ_JACJJG010000119.1 GCF_016899855.1 Marseilla massiliensis | reverse complement strand
CCCCACATGAGCATCGGTAACAACACCCCGGAGACGGCGCACGCCGGGAGCGGCGAACAAAAACGGCTGTGGAAAAGAAAAAAAACGGTGGGGCATGGAGGGAATGACAACGGAAGATAGTATCTTTGCTGCGATTTTGTCAGGCGGCCCCGCGGGTCCGCCTGACAAAGACCGGGAATGTAAAGTAAAGCGGCACATTTCCTGATGCGATGTCAACTATTCCAGTACCTCTATCAAGAGTGTGTAAAATAATGTAGTTTATTTAAACAAAAACTGTCAACCTATTTCAGGAAAAGACAACGGAAAAACAATGAAGATGCAAAAGGTCATCTTTTGCATTACAATAAATGCCCTTTAACAAACTAAAAGGCCATCTTTTACAATGCGAAAGACGGCCTTTTATAATTCAGTTTGGCACTATTTAAAACACCATACGTAACACGCTGAAAATCAATATGTTACGATTTGCTTACAACAATCAGCTTACCAGCAGCTCGGCTATTGTGGGATGGATGTGGGTTATGTCGTGAAGACGGTCGACAGTACAGTCCACCGCCATCAGGGCCGACACTTCCTGTACGATGTCGGCGGCATGGACGCCGCACACATGACAGCCTATTATCCTGCCGCCACTGCCTGTTATCAGCTTCAACAAACCGCCGTCTGCCTCGTCGGCAACGGCACGCCCGTTGGCACGGAACGGAGTCTTGCGGACTGAATAGTCCAACCCTGCGTCACGGCATTGCGCCTCGGTAAGTCCTACCGACGCCGCTTCGGGATTGGTGAACACGGCCGACGGCATTACGTCGAGACGTATATCATCAGGCTTTCCGATAATGCAGTTAACGCATCTCATGCCCTGCATTATGGCGGCATGGGCCAACATGCAACGCCCGTTGACGTCACCGATGGCGTAAATGCCGTCAATGTTGGTACGCATATTATCGTCTACGGTGATACAGCCACGCTCTGTTGCCACGCCTATGGCTTCAAGGCCAAGTCCGCCGGAGTCGGCTTCACGGCCCGTCGCCACGAGTACGATGTCGGCAACGGCCTGCCCGGCCTTGCCCTTACACTCGTAATTAACTTCAAGAAGTCCGTCGGTCGTGGCGATACGGCTTACCCCGGCCTGCATTACGAACTTTATGCCACGCTTCTCCATAGCCTTGCGCACACGCCGCGAAATGTCCTGATCGTATGGGGGAAGGCACTCTTTCATGTATTCAACGACGGTTACCTCGCACCCGAAACTCCTGAACACGGAAGCGAACTCGAGACCTATCACGCCAGCGCCAATGATACACAAAGTGCGTGGAAGGGTGTTTAGTTCGAGCAAACCATCAGAGGTCATCACGCCCGGCAGGTCGAAACCTTCCACCCTTAGGGGCTTCGGGCGCGACCCCGTAGCTATTATGATATTGTCGGAACAATAATCCTCGCCGTTTACGGACACGGTATTCCTGTCCTTGAACACAGCATTGCCACGCACGAGGGTTATGCCTGGCTGTGCCATGAGTGATTCGACATCCTGCCGTAGCTTTTCCACAACGTCACGTTTACGGTTGCTTATCCTGTCGAAATCAACTTCTGGCTGAGCGCCCGTTACCAAACTGGCAGCGTCCAGCAAAGACGCATCATGGCACAAAGCCTTGGTCGGTATGCAACCGCTGTTGAGACAGGTCCCGCCAACATGCTTCCGCTCGATGATTGTTACCTCCAATCCTTGCCTGGCGGCATATACCGCCGTGTGATAACCGCCCGGCCCGGCGCCTATTATTATGAGATCAGTCTTCATCTTTAATGTATTTTAGTACCGGATGCTTGGCTGCAAGTACGTCGTCAACACGCCCTATGGGCGTATTGTGTGGCGCCCCCTTAACCAAATCAGGCTCTTCGGAGGCCTCACGGGCTATCTTGCGCATTGTGTCGATAAACAAGTCTATGGTTTCCTTGCTTTCCGTTTCCGTCGGTTCTATCATCATTGCTTCATGGAACAACAGCGGGAAATATATCGTCGGAGCATGCATGCCGAAATCAAGCAGACGCTTTGCCACATCCATCGTTGTAACTCCGGTCGTCTTGTCTTTTAGCCCGTCAAAGACAAATTCATGCTTACACAAGCCTTTTATCGGCAATTCGTAGACATCTTTAAGGCTTTCCTTTATGTAATTGGCATTGAGCGTAGCCAACGGACCTACCATCTTGATATTCTCACGACCAAGCGTCAGGATATATGAATAAGCCTTTAGCTCAACACCAAAGTTGCCAAGAAATGCCCCTACGTGGATATCACCGTCACCTCCGGCTTCCAATTCGTACTTGTCGCCATGCTTTACAACCCTCGGTTTGGGTAAAAATTGCTCAAGTCCGGCCCTCACTCCTACCGGACCACTGCCCGGACCGCCACCACCGTGGGGCGTTGAGAATGTCTTGTGGAGGTTGACGTGCATCACGTCAAAGCCCATATCACCCGGTCGGCATGCTCCAAGCATGGGATTCAGGTTAGCTCCGTCATAATACATCAGCGCCCCGCATTCATGTACAAGCCGCGCAATCTCGGGTATTTCGGGTTCAAACAAACCAAGAGTGTTGGGATTAGTCATCATCATCGCGGCCACGGTATCGTCCAACAAGCCACGCAAGTCGGCCACGTCAACCGTCCCGTCAGCCGTACTTTTTACCTCTACCACTTCAAGTCCGCATACCGCAGCCGAGGCAGGATTGGTTCCATGGGCCGAGTCCGGCACTATGACTTTTACCCTTTTACCGTCACCACGGCTCTCATGGTAAGCCCGAATTATCATAAGTCCTGTCAATTCGCCATGCGCACCGGCAAAAGGATTCAACGTAAACTCACCCATACCGGTTATTGCCGACAGTGATTTCTGCAATCCATAATAAGCTGCAAGAGCTCCTTGACATGTATTCAAAGGTTGTGCGGGATGCATTTCGGCAAATTCCTTGCGCGCAGCTATTTCCTCATTAATTGCCGGATTATACTTCATCGTACAGCTTCCTAACGGATAAAAGCCGTTATCAACACCAAAGTTATTGCCACTCAGATTCGTATAATGACGCACGACAGTCAGTTCATCACACTCAGGCAGGTCCACGTCGGCAACCCTCCGCATACAGGATGGGAGCTCATAATCGCCATATCTGTTTTTCGGCAACGAATAAGCTTTACTTCCTTCATGCGAAAGCTCGAATATAAGTTTGCCGTAAAGTTTTCTGTTCATTTCTCTGGAAAATAAGAATTACAGGTTAAGAAACTACTTACATAAATCCACTAGGCGGTCAATCTCCTCTTTGGTGCGCTTTTCAGTCATGGCGAACATCAGTATATCGTCAGCTATCTTCACGCCACCGAGAATACCGTTGTCTGCCAATTTACTTTGCAAAGCGTCCACATCGCCGTCATACCTCACGCAAAACTCATTAAAGAACGGATGATTATAAACAAGCGTAAAGCGCCCCGTCTTAACCAGTTCGTCACAAAGATAATGCGCACCGGCATAAGAAAGGGATGCAGCCTCTTTCAAACCATTGCGTCCCATAGTAGCCATGTAGACTGTAACGAATAACGCCATGAGGCTTTCATTTGAACAAATGTTCGACGTTGCCTTCTGTCTACGGATATGTTGCTCGCGTGCCTGAAGCGTCAATACAAACGAACGGTTGCCACGGCTGTCGCGTGTCTCGCCTACAATCCTGCCCGGCATCTTACGCATAAGCTTCTCCGTGCAACACATATAGCCAACATACGGACCGCCGAACGACATCGGAATGCCAAGCGACTGTCCGTCGCCCACGGCTATATCGGCGCCCCACTCTCCCGGAGTTTTCAACAACGCAAGGTCGGCAGCTACCGAATTCATTATCAAAAGAGCTTTCTTGTCATGACAGGCTTCGGCAAAACCACCATAGTCCTCTATTATTCCATAACGGTTGGGCTGCTGTACCACAACTCCGGCAACGCCGCCTTCATCAAGCATGCGGCACATTTCACCCTTATCTGTCACACCTTCTGCATGTCCTATTATTCTTATCTTCACTCCATGGAAGTGTGCATAAGTATTCACTACAGCCTGAATCTTAGGGTCGACAGTATCCGAAACCAGCACCGTATCAGCCTTTTTAGCCGCGGCCTTGGCCATCAGCACTGCCTCGGCGGTAGCCGTAGTGCCATCATACATCGACGCATTGGATATATCCATGCCCGTAAGACGGGCCATCATAGTCTGGTATTCAAAGATATAATGCAGCGTTCCCTGTGATATTTCAGCCTGGTAAGGCGTATAGCTTGTCAGGAATTCAGAGCGTTCAATGATATATGGTATTATCGAAGGCGTATAATGATCGTACACTCCGGCACCGGCAAAGCACGTAAGCTGCCTGTCTCCACGGCACAAAGCGTCAAAAAAACGTCTCACCTCAACCTCACTCTTGGCCTCAGGCAAGTCATATTCGCCCTTGAAGCGTATTCCTTCAGGCACGTCTGCATACAAATCGTCGAGCGACTGCACGCCGATACGGCTGAGCATAGCGTCGATATCGCCCTCTGTATGCGGAAAATACTTAAATGACATATATTTTTTATGTTATAGGTTTCCAAGGCATTAAGCCATACAAGACCATTACCTATTTATTGCAAAACTCCTCATAGGCCGCCGCGTCCATAAGATTGTCAAGGTCGCCGGTATCCGAAAGTCTCACCTTTATAATCCAATTAGCATAAGCATCTTGGTTGACGAGTTCAGGAGAATCCTCAAGCCCCTCGTTAACTTCAACTACCGTGCCGCTTACAGGGGCAATAAGGTCACTTGCGGCCTTGACGCTTTCAACCGCGCCAAACTCCTCTCCGGCCTCAATATCGTCGTCAACATCGGGCATGTCTACATATACCACGTTGCCGAGAGCGTTCTGGGCATAATCGGTTATGCCGATATAACCATACTCACCTTCTATTTTCACATACTCGTGAGACTCTGAATAATAGAGTCCTTCAATAACTTTTGCCATGATATTCTTATTTTTTAGATTATTATTTCTTGTAATGTTTATCGTAAAAACGCTTCTTCACCACCGTTCCGGGGAATGTCTTTTTGCGTATTTGTACCTCAACGGCAGTGCCAAGCTTGGCGTATGCGACGTCAACAAGCGCCATACATACGCTCTTGTCGGTAGAAATTGAACGGTAACCAGTAGTAACCTTACCTACAACCTTGCCGTCTGCCACCACGTCGTAACCATGACGCGGCACAGCATGGCCTTCAAGCTCTATGCCGACAACCTTGCGGCCAACGCCTTCCGACTTCTGTTGAGCGACGGCTTCCTTACCGATAAACTCTTCTTTATCGAGCTTACAGAACATGCTAAGCCCTGCCATTACGGGACTTATGTCTCGCTCAAGCTCATTACCGTAAAGCGGAAGGCCGACCTCGAAGCGCAAAGTGTCGCGGCAACCCAGTCCACAAGGCTTGCATCGCCCGCTCGCAATAAGCTCATCCCAAAACTTATTGATAATGTTGTGGTTACCGTAAATCTCAAAGCCATCCTCTCCCGTGTATCCGGTACGGCTCAATATGATAACGTCGCCGTCAACATCGAGGGTCTTGAACGTGTAAAACACTAGTTCTTTACACGGCAAACCGAGCACCTCCTCGACAACCTTCTCGGCTTCGGGACCTTGCACGGCAAGCTGTCCAAAATGCTCTGACACATCCTCTACCTTGACATCGAAGCCTTCGGTATTGTCCTTTAACCAGGCTACGTCCTTATCCGTATTAGAAGCGTTGATGACAAGGAAGAAGCTCTCGTCACCCATCCTGTACACAAGGAGGTCGTCAACCGTTCCGCCGTCAGGATAAAGCATCATGCCGTAGAGCACCTGCCCCGCACCGATGGCATTGACATCATTGGTAAATATATGGTTAACGTAGCGCAAGGCGTCCTTTCCCGTAACGACGACCTCGCCCATGTGTGACACGTCGAACACGCCGCATGCCGTACGCACGGCGTTATGTTCGTCGATGATTGACGAATACTGTATTGGCATGTCATAGCCTGCAAAAGGCTGCATCAGTGCCCCAAGGGCCACGTGCTTGCCGTAAAGACATGTTCTTTTATTTTCCATAAATATTATATTTGTTGACAAGTTTCTTACAGAATAAAGTTTTTCAAACGGTTAAACTATCTCCGTCGTGCATTAACTAATCACCGTCGCCGCACAGAAGGTCGACAAAATCCTCTTTACGAAGGTTCATAATGTAATCTTCCGTATGGTCAGGTAATGCGAGTGCAACCGCCTCACGGGTCAGTACTACGTTATTAAGGCATGCCAATAGACCGCCATCAACATCGCCCGTAACAAAGAAATCGCCATTGAGGGTCACGCTCTTGATTACCGTACCCTTAACGTCAATAAGCGCTTCAAGCTCTCCCACCCCGTCAATCCTGCGCCGTCTGGTCAGCGTGTGGCGCGGATTATTACCGTAAATGAAATCGGGCGAGAGATAAACCTCACGTTCTATCCTCTCTATTTCCTCAACGTCAGCCTGTGTCAAGACATGCTCGCCGTCACACAGAGTACGCCGTATGTCTGCCTTGAAGTCGTCAATGCTTACGTCAATATAGTCTTTCAACAGTGCCACGCGCCGGCGCACGCTGTCCACGCCGTTGCTCGCCAGCTTCTCTCCCGGCGGCGTTATGCTGCGCGTCATGTTGTCCATGTCGGTATCAAAAAGCATTGTGCCGTGTACTATGTTACGGCCGGGTATGTGATAAAATGCCGTGCCCGACACCTTCCGGCCTTCTATCAGGATGTCGTTACGGCCGTCGGCTGTCGCCTCGACGCCCATTCTTCTGAGCATAAGCACCATCATCTGCATGTAGCGGTTAAACGTAAGGCCCACGTTGTCGCCACCTGTTATGAACGAAAACATTACGTTGTCATTGTCGGCATACACGCAACCGCCGCCGCTCTTTCGCCTGAACATGCCTATGCCGTGGCTCCGGCAATAATCCACGTTTACCTCATTGCTTACAAGCTGGTTGCGCCCGAACACTACGGAAGGCTCAACCTGCCAGTAAAACAGGCAGTCGTCAGCCGTGACGTTACGCGCCACAAATTCCTCCATGGCTAAATAAAACGACACTTTTCGTATCTTTTCTTCAGGCAAAGCAACGTATAACATTCCGTTTTTCAAGTTATATCAGGCACAATGTGTCAAAAGGTTACGGCAGCGCCATTACGGCAAGTCTTACCGTGTTACAAAGATAACAATTTAATCGTAACGGGCGAATGAAATACTGATAAAAATTCAACCTGAAAATAATTTGCGGCGCATAAAATACGCATAGAAAAACAATTGCTTTCCAATTGACGGCAAACAGCATTCCCAATGTCTTGTCCTGGCAAAAGTTGACACATTTATGAACAATAAAAAATGTGTAAAACAATGCGAAAGAATCCAACAAAGTACAGCGAGGAGTTCAAATTGAGCGTCCTTCGTGACTATTACTCGTCAGGCATGAGCAAGCGCAAGTGTGCAAAGAAGTATGGCCTGTGTAATCCGACGTTATTGTCGTCATGGCAGTCAAAATATGGTGAGAAAACCTTATCTTTGCCGTCGGAAGAAGAATACGACGACATGGCAAGACGCAGCAAGGAGGAATACAGGGATGAGAACGCGGCCCTGCGCAAGCGCGTGCGCGAGTTGGAGAAGGCGCTTGCGTACTCGCGTTTGGAGACGGAGGC
>NZ_JACJJG010000118.1 GCF_016899855.1 Marseilla massiliensis | reverse complement strand
ATAAGTATATTAGCAGACGGGAGACAGACTTTTAGCAGACAAGACACCAGCAGACAAGCAGACGAGGAGATTTGCATAAACTATTGTTTATTCGGGATTAATCACCGAAAATGCAAATCTCCTCGTCTGCTTGTCTGCTGGTGTCTTGTCTGTTACTTCTTGTGCAGCGTTATAACGACAATCTCGTTGCTCGCGCCGAGCCTGAACGGGACGAAACCTCCCATGCCTGCGGATACGTTCAGGGCACGTTCTCCGTCGTAGTACATGCCAAACCACTCTTTATAATTAAACGCTGCGGGCGACAGTCCGAATACTTCAAGCTGTCCGGCATGCGTGTGTCCGCTAAGCGTCAGTTGCGCCTTGCTTTGTGGCAAGATTTTCTTTCGCCATGATGAAGGGTCGTGTTCAAGCATTATAACGAAAGCGTTTGACTTCACTCCGGCAAGGGATTTCTTTACGTCTCCTTTCTGCGGGAAGCGTTTGCCGCCGTCATTCTCCATTCCGGCAATTACTATCGAGTCGTTGCCACGCCGTATTACGCGGTGTTCGTTTAACAGCAAGTCCCAGCCCATCTGCCGTTGCAGGCTTATCAGTTCACGCTCGTTAGCCACCTTTACAGCACTTGGCGCGTCGATATATCCGGAGTAGTCGTGGTTGCCAAGGACGGAAAACACCCCGTCTTTGGCCGTTACCCGGCTTAGAGTCTGCATGAATGGATAGAGCTCTTTCGGTTCCATGTTTTGCAGATCGCCGGTAAATACGGCCATGTCTGCGTCTTGCGCGTTGATTAAGTCTATCGCTTTTTCAAGCACGTTGGCGTATACAGTACCATAAGTGCCTACATGTGCGTCACTGAATTGTACGATTTTGTAGCCGTCGAAGGCGGCAGGCAGCTCGGAAGAGTAATAATCCTCATGGCGGATGTCAAGTTTCCTGAACCCTAAAGTACCGCCATATATTACGGCAACGTCGACCGCCAGTGCCAGTACGAGGCCTACAAGATTGCCCCAGTTGTTGCGTGTGTGGTGGTAACGGCAGTGTGCCCATCCAAGGAACGAGCAAAAGGCAAAAATGAATTTAGGGGTTATTAGTACGCCTAAAAGCAGTAGATAGATGTGCAGTAAGGCCAATGTGTCAGGCGCGAAGTTGCGGCTTGTGGCAAGAAAAATCGTGTAAGCGAACATGAATGCCCCCGGCAGCCACCATAATACGCGTTGCCACCATAGGTAACGTGTACGTTTCTTGAGGAAACGACGGTCGAGATAAAGGTCGGGTAGGGTAATGAACAGTAGCAGGTATACGAATATTCGGGCTATCATTTATTGTTACGGTTATCGGTTTATGCGGTTGTTGGGGCTATAGGCAATGGCTGTTTACGTTTCCGGAGGAGGCTTGTCTTATCTGAAAACGACCTCTTCTCCTCGGTAAGTATCGTCGAAACGTTCGCCGTCAAGAATGTGGCGCCCGTTGCAGAAAGTGTGTTCCACGCGCCAGTTGAACGTGTGCCCTTTCATAGGGCTCCATCCGCATTTGCTCTGTATGGCGTCTTCTGTCACCGTCCAAGGGCGGTCAGGTCGGACGATTACGATGTCGGCTTTGTATCCCTTGCGTATAAATCCTCGCTCACGGACGTCAAAAAGCATAGCCGGCCGGTGGCACATTAGTTCGGCTACACGCTCTATTGTCAGCACTCCGTCGTCAACAAGTCCAAGCATTGATACCAACGAGAACTGGAGCATAGGCATGCCGGAGGCCGCGCGTGCACATCCTCCCTGCTTGTCCGAAAGCCTGTGCGGTGCGTGGTCTGTTCCGATTACGGCTATGCGGCCGTCATTAAGTGCAGCGCGGAGTGCGTTTCTGTCGGCCTTTGTCTTTACGGCCGGATTGCATTTTATCATTGTCCCGAGCCTTGTATAGTCGTCTTCAGAGAACATCAGATGGGCGATTACAGCTTCAGCCGTAATTTTCGGCATTGTGTCAGTCCATGGTTCAAACAGCTGAAGTTCACGGGCTGTGGTGAGATGTGCTACATGTAATCTGGCATTATGTTTCTTTGCAAGGCTTACAGCAAGTTTTGTCGAACGGTAACATGCCTCCTCGCTACGAATCATCGGGTGGTATTTTATGTCGGGATCGTCGCCGTATACCGCCTTTGCATGTCTCATGTTGCTGTTTATTATGCCAGTGTCCTCACAGTGGGCCATGATTGGCAGCGGGGCGGTAGAGAATATTTTGTCGAGGGCTTCGCCTTGGTCAACGAGCATGTTGCCTGTTGATGATCCCATGAAGAGTTTTATTCCGGGTATCCGGTGTATGTCGAGATTGTCGAAAAGAGTGGCGTTAGTGTTGGTTGCTCCGAAGAAGAATGAGTAGTTTACATGGCTTTTGACGGCCGCGATGGAGAATTTCTCGTTGAGTGTTTCAAGTGTTGTTGTCTGCGGAACGGTGTTCGGCATGTCGAAGTAAGTTGTAACTCCTCCATAGACTGCCGCACGGCTTTCGCTTTCGATGTCGGCTTTTGCTGTCATTCCGGGTTCGCGGAAATGTACATGATCGTCAATAACTCCTGGCAAAACGAAACACCCCGTGGCATCGACGACGTTGTCGAAATGCCCGCGGGGTGACTCGTTTTCTTGTAAAATTTCTTCGATACGGTCGTTACTTATAACGACAGCACCTTTAAACGCCTTGCCTTCGTTTACGATAGTGGCGTGTTCAATCAATGTCCTCATAAAATAATGTATGCCTGAACATTACTGATAGTCGTATCATTCGCCCTCGACAGCGGCTATGGAGTCGCCTGCGAGCACGTCCGGAGTTGCCAACTCGTTCGGGGTGGGGACATCTGCCGGCTGTTCATTTATATCCGATGGCATAGCGGTACCATTCATTATAGCCTGGTTTTGCTGGGCTTTCTTATAGTAATCGCTCACGTATGGGTCGTTCTTGAACTTGTCTGTAGCTTTGCTCATGATGTCCTCTATCCATGGAGACAGCTCTGGGTAGCGGTGGCCTGCGGTTATCATGAAGAACACTCCCGGGCCGAGTACGTTGTCAAAGTTCTCTATAATGAACGACGTAACTAGTTTGTCCTCGCGCTGCGCTATCTGGCTTGCTTTTTCGGCAAGGTGCATGTTCACTGCGTTAAGGTCCTTTCCGTCCATTATGGCCTGGCTTTGCAGATGTCCGAGCTCGCTTACTTCACTTTCAAGCTGTTTGTATTTCTCAATGAATTCAAACAGTTTTTCGTTAAGCGGAGTGCCTGTTACCTTCTGCTGTGTGTTGTCTATCTTGATTGTTATGTCGCCGCTCTCAAGTACTACGGGCATAAGGCCTTCGTCGTCCATGAACAAAGTGACAATTTTTGTTGAATCAAGCGTGCCGTTGAAGTGGAATTCGCCATGCACGATATCGCATGAGTCGATATTCTTGAAGTCGCTTCCGTCGAAGGCTTTTAGGAATAGCATTCTGCCGTCGAGCGTCGGAACGTTGGATGTTCCTTGTATGTTGTACGTGTTAGCACACGACGCTAACGCCATTAACGTTAGCAAGGTGTAAAGTGTTCTTATCATAAATATGCGTTATAAAACCGCCACAAAAGTACAATGTATTATCGATGTACGGAAATAAATTTATGCAATTTAAAACAAAAGCGCCGTCTTTTATAGTTTTTTTGCCTCTTTGTCAAGTTCATTTGATATGCGATGGGTGGTGTAAATCTCTATTACGGCCGCAATAAGCAGCAGAATAACCCAATTGTTGTTGATGTAGGTTACATATTGATAGTAACCGTTTTGCAGGTAGGTGGTGAACAAGGGCAGGATGAACCGGTAGGTGTTTTCGAGCATAAGGAGTGCCGAGAGGATGAACAGGATGTCGCCGAATGTCATTATGCGGCGTAGCCGCTTTATTGTGATGTTGCGTCCGGCGTACGTCTGCTGCATCTGGATTACGGCGAAAGATACGGCGCCTACGGCGAATACCCACGGTGTAACGGCCTGTATGCCGACTACGTAAAGGCCGGCACCTACCACCATGCAGAAAGCTCCGGCGAGCATCACTATGCTCTGAAGTTTACTCAGTTGTTTCATTATCCTTGTTTTCTTGTTGTTTGTCGTCGCTTAGAACGAATATGTCTTCGTCGTCGGCCTTCATGAAGTAGCGCTCACGAGCTATTTTCGTTATGGCCTTGGGATTGCGCTGGAGTTCCTTCAGCGTGTGCTCGTCCTTCTCGTACTGGCTGTTGTAAGCGTCGATTTCGCTTTGCATAGCGCGTATTTCCATGCGGTTCTGCACATGTTTCAGGATGCTGTTGTCGCCTACGAAGCCCACCAGCAACACGCCGAGAATGACGACGATGAGGTATTTCTTGCGGCCTATGAAGTTTAGAAACGAATATAAACGGCTCATGACTCTTGTTCTTAATCGGTGCAAAGATAATGCAAACCGAGTGAAATGCAAAATAAAAGGGCGTGAAACGGATTTTTATTTTTATTTCCGAGGTGCCGCTTATCTTATCCAGAGATAATGCAAACCGAGTGAAATGCAAAATAAAAGGGCGTGAAACGGATTTTTATTTTGCTTTCCATGATGTTCCGCTGACGCCAATTTGTGTGGCACGTGCCGTTTTTAGGCGTAAAAGATATATATTTGCACCCGTAATTAATATTATATGTATGGATTCTGGAGGATTGTCTTGCGGTAATGAGGTGTCGATACGCAGGAGTACTGCTGTCGACATTGACGTGCTGATGGGTGTCTATGCCGACGCGCGGAGGTATATGCGCCTGACTGGTAACGCCACGCAGTGGACTGGCGGTTACCCTTCGCGAGCTATTGTCGAGCGTGACGTAGCGGCGGGAAACAGCTATGTTGGTATAGGCGCTGATGGCGAGGTGCTAATGGTCTTTTCGTTTTTCGTTGGCCGTGAGCCTAACTATGACCGTATCGAGGATGGCTCGTGGCCGGACGACGGAGCGTATGGCACCATCCACAGGCTGGCCTCTACGGGCAGGATGGGCGGTATGTTGAGGCGTTGCGTGGACTTCTGCTTCACGCTGGCGGACAATATCCGTCTTGACACCCATGCCGACAACGGGCCGATGCTGGCTGCCGTAGGCCGTCTCGGGTTTGTCCGTTGCGGTATAATCTACGTTGACGACGGTACGCCGCGCGTGGCTTTTGCCAAGAGGCGGCCTGCCGTGCCGTATAGCGCAGGCCGCATGTAAGTTGTTCAGGGGCCGTGTCCTGCATGCGGCTGACGTCACTATCTGTTGGCCTGCTTGATGTCCCACAGGGATACGTGTTCGTTGCGATAGCGGGCGTTGGGGTTCTTCTCGCCGGCGGCGAGCATAATGTTGCCTTCCTTGTTGAACTGTATCGCGCGTTGCGGGCAGTTTTGTATGCACGCGAAGCAGGCTTCGCACTCGCCTTCGGTCTTGACTCCCGACGATGTGAGGCTCCAGTTGCCGCGAGGACATACGTCGGCGCACACGCCGCAGCCTATGCACGCGTCGGTGGCGGTGAAGCACTGGGCGCTGTCCCAGGTGAAGCCTTTTTCGGGGTCTATGCCTGTCGCCGCGATAAAGCCCTGGTGCTGTTGCCGCTCTTCCTCCGTGACCGGTTCTATCCAGCGGCGCCTTGCCGAGACGTCGGCGGTTATGCGGGCGAGGCTTTCTGGTATGTGCTTGTCTATTTTTATCTGCTCGTTCATGTCGAAGTTGGGCAGCCAGTTGTCGACCATTATCATCGTTGTGACGTAGTCGAAGGCATTGCCGGCACGACGGGATATGTCGTCCCATATCTCGGAGGCGTTGCACTTACGGTTGCCGTAGGTAAGTACGGCGAACTTATACTCGGCCTTAAGCCGTGCCTTTTTTATGAACTTGCGCACCATGTTGGGCGGCATGTGTCCGTAAATGGGGTACACCAGGCCAATCTCGTCAGCCTCAAAGTTTAGCTCTCCTTGCTTCATTACCTGCGGTATGCTTAGCAGCATTGCCCCGTCGCCACCTATCTGGCGGGCTACATAGAGGCAGTTGCCCGTGCCCGTGAAGTAGAATATGATACGCTTCGTGCCCTTCTTGCCGCATGAGGCAAGGCTTGCCGCTCCCGTGCCCATTACCGCTGCGCCGGCCAGGGCCATGCCGATACGTTTTATAGCTTCCCTTCTGTCCATGTCGTAAAGTATGTATTGTTTCGGTTCAGATATTTATACGGGTGCAAAGTTACGTGTTTTATCCGTCATGCGGGCAACATTTTTTACTGTTGTTCAAACCTTTTTTACAGATGTGCGGCATTCCAATGCTTGATGGCAGATAGTAAGCCGTAAGCTATACTGGCGTCGCAAAATGTCATTCGGGAAACTGCATGGTTTTCGCGCAATCTGGAAACGGATTTTATGAAAATGACATGCGGACTTAGCAAAACGATTCCGTGTTATTAAAGAAAAGTATGTTAAAAAATCGTTCAACCGTTGCACGATTGTCATATAAGCGCTTTTTAATGAACATACAAGCACTCCACGATAATCGTGGAGGCGCTGCGCGATGTCCAAAAGGCGGCTTTTCGGAACGCAAAAGGCCGCCTTTCGTTGCACAAAACATGGCCTTTAGATGTAAAAGTGAGTGTTTAAACGTGCTACGCTCGCACACGCAGGATTGGCATATTCAAGCCAATCGACGGAAAATTTTTGGCCGTGCCCGTTCTATAGCGTCAACGTTTTTCAAAGTGTAAGCATTCTTTCTTGTCCCGTTCGCAAAGTGTAATCTTGCCGCCAAGCCACTTGCGTCATTCATTCTGCGCTGTCCTGCATGGCTGTCGGTTTTGAACTGCAATGTACGTGACATCCTCTTTCAAGCCCGACAGTGGCATACCGCAGCGCAAACGCGACTGCACTGACAAGGCGTAATGCTGCCTTGTTGGCGTCGGAGCATATACCCAAATTGCGGATAGGCATTTATTTCAAACCAATATTACAGATTCAGTGCCGCAGGAAGTTGCGGCGTAACGTTAAATTCGCTATATTTGCAATATTGTGAAATAAATGGTGAATTATGGAAAAGGACAAGATACTTGACTTAAGGTCAATCGACGACTACAACAAGTTTCTCGGGCTGGAGACCAAGAACCCGCTTGTAGGAATCATAGATTTCTCGAAAGTGAAGGTGTTGAGACACCGCCGCAAGTGTGGAACGTTCTATGCCATATTCCTGAAAGAGAAGATACACGGCCAACTTGTGTACGGGCGCGGCAAGTACGACTACCAGGAAGGTACTCTCGTGTTCGTCGCTCCGGGGCAGGTTGCAGGGATTGACGATGGTGGGGAAACCAAAAATCCGCAAGGATACGCATTGGTGTTCCATCCGGACCTGCTCCGCGGCACGCCGTTGGCACGCCGGATGAAGGACTACACGTTCTTCTCCTACGAGGTGAACGAGGCCCTGCACATGTCGGAAAAGGAGAAGGCGACGGTAAAAAACTGTTTTGCCGAGATTGCTGCAGAGCTTGACAACACCATCGACCGCCACAGCCGTTCAATCATAGCGGCAAACATTGAGGTGCTGCTTAACAACTGTATGCGCTTCTACGACCGACAGTTCGTCACCCGCGAGCCGGTCAACCGCGACGTGCTGGCACGTTTCGAGAAGCTGCTCGACGACTATTTCGACTCCGACAAGCCCCGCCGCATAGGGCTGCCGTCGGTAGCCTATTGCGCCGACCAGCTGCATTTCTCGCCAAACTACTTCGGCGACCTTATCAAGAAAGAGACCGGACGCTCGGCCATCGAGCATATCCATCTGTCCGTAATTGAGCGTGTCAAGCAGTACCTGATGGATACCGACATGACGGTAAGCGAAATCGCTACGCCGTAGGCTTCCAGTATCCACATCATCTG
>NZ_JACJJG010000117.1 GCF_016899855.1 Marseilla massiliensis | reverse complement strand
TTTGCAGCACTAACGAAAACCATTTATCAAGATGAAAGAAGCAAGACTTAACAACGGCGTAATAATGCCGGCAATAGGCTTCGGGGTGTACCAGGTACCGGCAAACGACACCGAGCACGTGGTGACCGACGCCCTTGAGGTAGGCTACCGTATGATTGACACGGCCTCCTCGTACCGCAACGAGCAACAAATTGGCGACGCTATACGCAACAGCGGACTGAAACGTGAGGAGCTGTTCATCACAACCAAACTGTGGGTGCAGGACCATGAGTATGACGACACGCTACGTGCCTTCGACCTGTCGATGAAGAAACTCGGGCTCGACTATCTCGACCTGTACCTCATACACAAGCCCTACGGCAACTATTACGCTGCCTGGCGCGCCATGGAACGCCTGTACAAGGAGGGGCGCATCAGGGCTATCGGCGTAACAAGCTTCTCAAGCGAGCGTCTGCAAGACCTCTTCCTGCACAACGAGGTGAAGCCCGCCGTTAACCAACTGGAGACCCATCCATTCTTCCAACAGCGTGAAGCCAACGCCTTCCTGCAGAGTGAAGGAATACAGCACGAGGCATGGGCGCCGTTCGCCGAAGGCCAGCGCGACATATTCAACAACCCTGTGCTCAAGCAGATTGCCGACAGCCACGGTAAGACTACCGGCCAGGTTATACTCCGCTGGCTCAACCAGCGCGGCGTGGTTATCATCCCCAAGTCGGTACACAAGGAGCGAATGGAAGAGAACTTCAACATCTTCAACTTCAACCTCAGCGACGACGAGATAGCCCGCATAGCCTCGCTTGACACCGGCCGCAGCCCCATCTACGACGACATGGACCTGCCGACGGTGCGCGCCATAGGTACGATGAAAATACACTGATCGCCCGATTTAATACAAAAGACAATGGAAACAACAAGACTTAACAACGGAGTTGAGATGCCGTTACTGGGCTACGGAGTATTCCTCGTGAGCCCCGAAGAGTGCGAACGTTGCGTAAGCGACGCCCTTGAGGTAGGCTATCGCCATATCGACACGGCCCAGGCATATTTCAACGAAGAGGGCGTGGGCGCCGCGATAGCCAAGAGCGGCATACCCCGCAACGAACTGTTCATCACCACGAAGGTATGGATTTCAAACGCCGGAGAGGACAAATGCGCCCGCAGCATTGACGAGTCATTGAAGAAACTGCGCACCGACTACGTAGACCTGCTGCTCATCCACCAGCAGTACGGCGACGTGTACGGCTCATGGAGGGCAATGGAGAAGGCGCTTAAGGAAGGCAAGGTACGCGCGATAGGCGTGTCGAACTTCCAGGCCGGACGCTTTGTCGACTTCGCTATGCACGTAGACGTAAAGCCTATGATGAACCAGTTGCAGTGCAACGTGGCCATTCAGCAGAACGGCATACAGCCCTACCTGGCCGAATACGGCACGAGGATGACGGCCTGGGGGCCGCTGGGCGGACAAGGCTCCGACGCCGTTTTCGGTAACGCCACGCTCAAGCAGATAGGCCTGAAATACGGCAAGACGACTTCACAGGTGGCATTGCGCTGGCTCACACAGCGCGGAATAGTGGCAATACCGAAGAGCACCCACAAGAGCCGCATGGCCGAGAACTTCAACATCTTCGACTTCAAGCTGGCTGAAGACGACATGGCCACGATAGCTGAACTCAACATGCACGACAGCGGGACGGTAGACTTCAACGACCCGAAGTTCATCAAGTATCTCGTCGAAGCATACGGATAATAGTCTGGCACACAGGTCTTTTACATACATTATACACTCCTGCGCGCCCCGTGTCGCGCAGGGACAAATTCCAAAAGGCGGCATTTTGCGATGTAAAATGCCGCCTTTTATCGTGTAACAGGCCGTCTTTTACAAGCCAAAAGGCGGCCTTTTACAAAGCCATTGGCTGCCAGACAGTTACGCACAGACAACAAACGGCATGGCAACAAGATTTTTTCGGGATTGAAGGAATGTTTTTTATACCATGCAACAAATATGTCGAAAAAAATACGTAAGTTTGCATTCAGCCAGCCCCAGGCTGTTACCTGCACGGCCACGCACCGCATCCAGCGCCACCGCGGCACGGCCCCGAGGCGGCAGAAGGCCTGAAACGGCCTTGAGTCTACAGTACTTACCGACATCAGGAAAAAAGACATGGAACACATCAAGACGGACATTTACCACTCGCCTTGCGGAGACCTGCTGCTTGGCTCGCTTGAAGGCAAGCTATGCCTGTGCGACTGGACAGCCGAAGGACGCCGCGACTTTGTATTGCGCAGACTTACAGAAAGGCTGCGCACGGACTGCGAGGAAGGAACCTCGGACATAATAACGGAAACCGAAAAGCAACTGGACGAATACTTCAACCGCCGCCGCACCGTGTTCGACATACCGCTGCTGCTCGTCGGAACGGATTTCCAGAAAACGGTATGGCATGCCCTTCTGGAAATACACTACGGCGAGACCGCATCGTACGCGGCCGTCGCGCGACGTATAGGAGCAGACAAGTCGGTACGCGCCGTGGCAAATGCCAACAGGGCCAACGCCGTATCCATAATCGTGCCGTGCCACCGTGTGATAGGCAGCGACGGCACCCTGACCGGCTACGGAGGAGGACTTGACACGAAAAGATACCTGCTTGAACTGGAAAACGGCGGCACTCTATGGCCATAAACGACCGCAACGGCCGCACGCCAACGCGCACGCCGCAACGACATAGCCCAACAAGGAGGCAACACTCTACTTTCTGCGCAAATACCCTCATTATTCAAACTTTCTTCGTTTTTTACGCAGAAAATACGTAAGTTTGCACCTTGATATATTATAACCACGAGCAAACGACAAAACATAACAAGATTATAAGATATGATTCTTTTTTTCAAAACCCCGTCTGAAAGCGTGATAGCGACCGAGGTCGACCATCAGCTTTCGCAAGAAGAAGTCAATGAACTGTGCTGGCTGTACGGCGACGCCACGCTGATAGACGCAGAGCATGTGGACGGCTACTTCGTAGGCCCGCGCCGGGAGATGATAACCCCGTGGAGCACCAACGCCGTGGAAATAACCCAGAACATGAACCTGAAAGGCGTGTCGCGCATAGAGGAGTACTTCCCCGTAAGCTCCAAGGACGCCGACCACGACCCGATGCTTCAGCGTATGTACGAAGGGCTCGACCAAAAGGTGTTCACCGTAAACCACGAACCAGAGCCAATAAAGCACGTTGACAACCTGGAGGAATACAACGAGCAGGAAGGTCTCGCCCTGTCGCCCGAGGAAATAGAGTATCTACACAAGATAGAGAAAGAGCTGGGACGCCCGCTGACCGACTCGGAGATATTCGGCTTCGCCCAGATTAACTCCGAGCACTGCCGCCACAAGATATTCGGCGGGGTGTTCATCATCGACGGCAAGGAGATGGAATCGTCGCTCTTCAACATGATTAAGAAGACGACAAAAGAGAATCCGCACAAGATATTAAGCGCCTACAAGGACAACGTGGCCTTCAGCGAAGGCCCTGTCATCGAGCAGTTCGCGCCCGAAGACCAGTCGACTTCAGACTGGTTCCGCGTCAAGGACATAGAGAGCGTTATCTCGCTGAAGGCCGAAACGCACAACTTCCCTACCACCGTGGAACCATTCAACGGCGCCGCGACGGGCACGGGAGGCGAAATACGCGACCGTATGGGCGGCGGAACCGGCTCGTGGCCGATAGCCGGCACGGCGGTGTATATGACGGCATACCCCCGTCTGAGCGGTGAGGGAACTGCCACAAGGGATTGGGAGAACATCCTGCCCGTGCGTAAATGGCTGTACCAGACGCCTGAGCAGATATTGATAAAGGCGTCGAACGGCGCTTCCGACTTCGGCAACAAATTCGGCCAGCCACTGATTTGCGGCTCGGTGTTGACCTTCGAACACAAGGAGGGCGACGAGAAGTACGCCTACGACAAGGTGATAATGCTGGCCGGAGGCGTAGGCTACGGCACCAAGCGCGACTGCCTGAAGAAAGAGCCTAAGAAAGGAAACAAGATTGTGGTTGTCGGCGGCGACAACTATCGTATCGGCCTCGGCGGCGGCAGCGTGTCGTCGGTTGACACCGGAAGATACTCTAACGGCATAGAACTGAACGCCGTTCAGCGTGCAAATCCCGAGATGCAGAAGCGTGCCTACAACCTTGTGCGCGCCCTGTGCGAGGAAGACACCAACCCCATTGTCAGCATTCACGACCACGGTTCGGCCGGCCACGTCAACTGTCTGTCCGAACTCGTAGAGGAATGCGGTGGCCAGATAGACATGACAAAGCTGCCCATCGGCGACAAAACGCTGTCGAGCAAGGAGATAATAGCCAACGAAAGCCAGGAGCGCATGGGACTGCTCATCGACGAGAAGCACATCGAGCACGTGCGCAAGATTGCCGAACGCGAGCGCGCTCCGCTGTATGTCGTTGGTGAAACTACGGGCGACGCCCACTTCAGTTTTGTCCAAGGCGACGGCGTAAGACCGTTCGACCTCGACGTGGCACAGATGTTCGGCCACTCGCCCAAGACCTACATGAGGGACAACACCGTAGAAAGGCATTATGAAAACGTAAGCTATTCACACTCAGATGTCGACAAGGCACTAGACGAATACGTCGGCCGTGTGCTCCAGCTTGAGGCCGTTGCCTGCAAGGATTGGCTCACAAACAAGGTCGACAGAAGCGTAACGGGCAAGATAGCACGCCAGCAATGCCAGGGCAGGATACAGCTGCCGCTTTCTGATTGCGGCGTTGTTGCACTTGATTACCGTGGCAACAAGGGTATTGCAACAGCCCTCGGACACGCTCCGCAGGCAGGACTGGCATCGCCGGAGGCCGGCAGTGTGCTTTCTGTTGCTGAGTCGCTGACCAATATTGTGTGGGCTCCGCTTGAGGAAGGACTCGACAGTGTGAGCCTCTCGGCTAACTGGATGTGGCCCTGCCGTTCACAGGAAGGCGAGGACGCACGCCTTTACAGCGCCGTAAAAGCACTCTCTGACTTCTGCTGCGCGATAAAAGTGAACGTGCCTACGGGTAAAGACTCGCTCTCAATGAGCCAGCAATATCCTGACGGACAGAAGATTATCAGCCCGGGAACGGTTATCGTCAGCAGTGGCGGACAGGTGTCAGACATTCGCAAAGTTGTATCCCCCGTACTGGTGAACGACGGTAAGTCGAGCCTTTACCACATAGACTTCTCATACGATGAGCTGCGCTTAGGCGGCAGCGCTTTTGCCCAGTCATTAGGCAAAGTGGGTGATGACGTGCCCACGGTGAAGAACCCCGACTATTTCCGTAACGCCTTCAACTCTGTTCAGGAGCTGATAAACAACGGCTGGATCATGGCCGGTCACGACATCAGCGCAGGCGGTATGGTGACTACTTTGCTTGAAATGTGCTTCGCGAATGTGGACGGAGGACTGGACATCAGCTTGGACAAGTTCGACTGTGAAGACATTATAAAGATTCTCCTGGCCGAGAATCCCGGCGTAATAGTACAGGTTTCGGACAACCATAAGGATGACTTCGAGGACCTACTCGACGACAACGGCGTATGCTATGCATGCATAGGACGCCCTGACACGTCGTCACGCAAGCTTAAAGTGAACAAGGGCAAGTTCACGCATGAGTTCGACATAGACGCAATGCGTGACGTATGGTACAAGACTTCATACCTGCTCGACCGCGACCAGAGCATGAACGGATGTGCCGAAGCACGCCGCGACAATTACAAGAAACAGCCGTTAGTCATGAAGTTTAACGACTCGTTCACCGGTAAGTTGTCACAATTCGGAATCTCGGCAGACCGCCGCGAGCCGACAGGAATAAAGGCAGCGATCATCCGCGAGAAAGGAACTAACGGCGAAAGGGAGATGGCTTACTCGCTGTATCTTGCCGGATTCGACGTCAAGGACGTGATGATGACCGACCTTATAACGGGCCGCGAGACGCTGGAAGACATCAACATGATTGTCTTCTGCGGTGGTTTCTCCAACTCTGACGTGCTCGGAAGCGCTAAAGGATGGGCCGGAGCGTTCCTCTTTAATCCGAAAGCGAAAGAGGCATTGGACAAGTTCTATGCCCGCGAAGATACCCTTTCGCTCGGCATTTGCAACGGTTGCCAGCTCATGGTTGAGCTTAACCTTATCAACCCGGAACACGAAAAGCGCGCCAAGATGTTGCATAACGACTCACGTAAGTTCGAGAGTGCCTTCCTTGGTCTCGACATTCCGCAGAACAACAGCGTGATGTTCGGCTCGCTGTCGGGCAGCAGTCTCGGTATCTGGGTAGCCCACGGAGAAGGCAAGTTCTATCTGCCTGAGGGCGAGGACAAATACAACGTCGTAGCAAAATACCACTATGCAGAGTACCCCGGCAACCCGAACGGCTCAGACTTTGCCGTTGCCGGCATTTGTTCTGCTGACGGACGACACCTCGCTATGATGCCTCACTTGGAGCGTGCATGCTTCCCTTGGCAGAACGCCTGGTATCCGTCAGACCGCCTTGCAGACGACATTACTCCGTGGATGGAGGCGTTTGTCAACGCAAGGAAGTGGATAGAAGAGAGAATTTAAGAATATAAAGAAGTTAGAGAAGTTAAAGAAGTTAGAGCCAAATGCTTTATTTGTTTAAGATTTACAAAGCTAATGGCTTTAACTTCTCTAACTTCTATATCTTCTATAACTCCCATATAAAATCATGTCCAACTTCTATTTAGAAAGCTTCAAGACGTTTTTCAAAATCGGATTGTTCACCCTCGGCGGCGGCTACGCAATGATTCCGATAATCGAGTCGGAAGTAGTTGACAAGCACAAATGGGTGGGCAAGGAGGAATTCATTGACATGATAGCCATCGCCCAGAGCTGTCCGGGAGTGATGGCGATAAACATCAGCGCCTTCATTGGCTACCGCCTGCGCAAGGTGAGGGGCGCGCTGTGCATGGCGTTGGGCACGGCCCTGCCGTCGTTTCTCATCATATTGGCCATCGCCATGTTCTTCCACCAGTTCGAGGACAACAAGGTCGTGGCGGCCATTTTCCGTGGAATACGCCCCGCCGTGGTAGCGCTGATAGCCGTACCGACGTTCAACATGGCAAAGAGCGCGAAGATAACGCTCACCAACTGTTGGATACCTATCGCCTGCGCGCTGGCAATCTGGATGCTCGGCGTGTCCCCGATTTACGTCATCCTGATAGCTGGAGTCGGCGGATATGTGTACGGGAAGTATATTAAACCGACTGAATAAGAAAATTAAGAATTAAGAGTTAAGAATTAAGAAAATATGTCTTGAAGGCTGTTTCAACGCTTAATCCACAGTTATCAACCTAAAAACAATGCATATTTTCATAACTCTTAATTCTTAACTCTTAACTTCTTAAGGCATATTTTCTTAACTCTTAATTCTTAACTCTTAATTCAACAACGTGATTTTCTTAGAGCTTTTCATAACATTTTTCCAAATCGGGCTGTTCGGTTTCGGCGGAGGTTACGGCATGTTGTCGCTAATCCAGGGAGAGGTTGTGCACAACCACGGGTGGCTAACCACGTCAGAGTTTACCGACATAGTGGCAATCAGCCAGATGACGCCCGGCCCTATTGGTATCAACTCGGCAACATATTGCGGCTATACGGCCGTACATAACGCAGGCTTCGGCTACGGAATGTCCATCCTCGGCAGTGTTACGGCCACGTTTGCGCTGGTGCTTCCGTCGCTGATACTTATGATACTGATTGCCAAGGTGCTGCTAAAGTACATGAACACGCCGGCCGTACAGAGTGTGTTCTCTGGTCTTCGCCCTGCCGTGGTAGGCCTGCTGGCGGCCGCGACGCTTCTGCTGATGACGGCGGAAAACTTCTCCGCGCCCGACATTAACCCCTGGCAGTTCTGGATTAGCTGCTTCCTTTTCGCGGCATCGTTCATCGGTACGATGTATTTTAAAATCAACCCGATACGCATGATATGCTATTCAGGCTTCGCGGGACTCGTACTTCTTTATTAAAAAGTTGACGAGTAGACAAGATACGAGCAGACAAGGAGA
>NZ_JACJJG010000116.1 GCF_016899855.1 Marseilla massiliensis | reverse complement strand
TTGGCCAAAAGGGTCAAAGTCGCGTGGCTTTTCCACACCATACTATCGTCTTTGATTTGGTTTACTTTGTGGATTAACTCATTACGCCAGTTGGTAAAATAGGCGCCAGCCTCTGTTGAAAAGTTCAGCACGTTTTGTAAAGCATAGTCGTTGTTCTCAGCCGTCATGAAACAAATCTCGCAAATACGGTTGATTATATCCTCCCACAAGGCAGAATATTTCTCAAACGATGAGGATGTGAAATCTTCGTCAATCTGCCAGTCTGATATTTCCTGTGATGGGGGATAAACGAAAATTATTCTATCCAACAGGCCATTGTCCTTGTACCCTTTATCGACTAGTTCATGCACACGAGTTGTCTGCATCGTGCCGACTATATTTATAAAAGGCCGCTCAATATGGATAGGTATCGGCATACTGCACCTTGACACATCAAGAGGCTTGCCGCTAAAAGCTGTTAAAAGCTGTTCTATCAGTTGCCCCTTGCTGTATTGGTTCACGGCGTTGAACATTCCCATTATTTCATCCACATACACAGTCACTCCTCTTGGATTGTCATTAAGCGCACGAATAAGAGCTTCAGGAGTGAAGTCAGAAATGATTGTCCGCTTCAATATCGGTTTAGGTGGCAATGGCGGCCTTTCGTCTTTCCTGCCTTTCTGACTTTCCAATATGGAATTGTAGTTTTCCATGTCTATCTTGAATTGCTTAATGACTTTGGCATCACGCTTGCGGATGGGGCGAAAAGCGAAGTCAAGCGGAGGAGTTTTACCCATGCCTGGCCGTCCAACTAGTATCAGATAAAGGATAGGACTACTAACCCAGCCACCACGGATGCGGATGTTGACTGCATTGCCGATGGCTGTTGACGCTGCCGCAATAAGGGATGTCATTGTGTACTCAATGGAATAGTTTTCTTGCCGTGCCAATACCAGAACCATGTCCTGCAGTTTGGCAGGAAACACATCCAAAGGTATCTTGTTCTCTATGATACCCTCGAACTCCATTCTGATGCTGTTGCACAAGTCAAGTGAATCCATTAGAACGGTCTGTTTCGTTTAGCATTAATGAATTGTGCAGCTTCTTCCGCCAATTCCTTCTGTGATTTCCGCTTGCCGTCATGAAGCCATGCGTCAATCTCCGATTTTAGGAACATAATACGTTTGCCTCTCTTATGAAACGGAATCTGGTGGCAACTCGTCCATCCGTAAACGGTCTGTTCAGCCGGATGGCTAGGCAGGTATTCGCACAGTTCTTTCAGGTTCATCCACTGGTCGGCAGGCCGTACTAATGGAATGTTGTTCAGACCGTCAATCTTGGAATCAAGCTTATTGAGCTTGTCCATCATCCATGACATTGCCTTGGGCAAATCTTCAAATGTAATGTTCTTGTCTTCCATATCGTTATCAGTTGATTTTGCCGCAAAGTAATGGCAAATCTCAATACTGATTTATGGGTGACTAATATCACATAAAGAAACATCAGTAGGTCATAAGAATCATAAACGATATGCGCTGATTATTAGTAGACATAATGGGGAATTCCATTATCAGATTTTTTCGATTATGCCTTTCGGCATAAGGGAATCATCACTATGCCATAAGGTAATTGAACAAAAAGAGAATAGAAACAGAAAGCCATCCACATAAAAGGTGCAGATGGCTAATGATATATAATATAAGTGGAAGTGTGAATAAAAAGTCATTCGGTCATTGGCAAATCCAACCTTATGGTCTTTGTAGCCTCTTCCTTTTTCGCATCAACCACTTTTGCATACACTTGAGTTGTACGGACATTCGTATGACCAAGCATTTTGCTGACAGTATAAATGTCTGTTCCTCCGGCGAGTTGCAGGGTTGCATACGAGTGCCTAAAGCAATGGTAGGTGATGTGCTTCGTTATTCCGGCTTCTGCAACCCATTTCTTAATTGGACGGTTAATCCATGACGGGTCGGGAAGTCCTGCAAAAACAAATTTCTCACCGTCTTTCCTTTCGCCGCAAAGTTGGTATGCCTGTTCGGATATGGGCATATACTCAACACCTTTGGTCTTTTGTTGGGTAAAGTTCAAGCGGTAACCGCCATTAAATTCTTCAATCTCTGACCACTTCAATTTTTGTATGTCGCAATGACGAAGTCCTGTCAATGCAGAAAACAGCGAGGCTCGTTTTAATAATGGGTCACATGGAGTTTGCGCCAGACGATTCAACTCATCAACCGTCAGATATTCTCTGCGGCTCTCTCTTCCTTGAATGCCTTTGACCTTTGCCCCAATATCAACAGTCAGATAGCCATCAATAAAAGCCTGCTTCAATGCAGCCTTGAATATTGAGAAATAAGTGGATGCCGTGTTTTGAGAGAGAGTACCATTCTTTGTCCCACCTTGTGGTGCGTTGAGAATAAATTGCCGGAACGATTCTACAAACTTTAAGTCTATATGCGAAAAAGGAATGGCATTGCCTTTTGAATAAATCTTCAGCAGTTCATATACACGGTTCCAGTTGGCGATGATAGAATCAGAACTGTGCGCATGACGGGTGCGCTGCACATGGTCAAAGTATTCAATGAAACTGCAACGGGAACGCTCTAACTGTTCTGCTTGTTCTGCATCTGTTTCAGAATATAAAGAAGCATTATCATATTCCTTCTGTCGCAGGCTTCTCACCTTATCGGCATAGATGCACGATTCTTGGTCTAACTGTGATTTGCATTGGATGATACCGTTCAAATCACGTTTAGGCTTATAAGTGGTTTTGCCGTCTTTGTCAGTTCGGGCGTTCCGCGACTTATCCCAAATGGGAGTGGTGATGGTACGGTTCAGGTATTCACGCACTCTTTGGGGAGAGGATTTGTCTGCTTGAAAAACCGGATAGGCTTCAACATACAGATACCATTCCTCGCGGTATTCCGACTTGCGGAGTTTTACCGAAACTCGTGTATTGGCCAACGCTTTCTTCATTGCTTCGCTCCTTTATATAGATTATCAATTTCTTTCTTGGGGGCATAGACGAAGTTACCTATCTGACGGGTAGGGATAGAAAATCTGCGGATATGCTGATAAACCGTGCTGTCATCCAAATGAAATTTCTTGGCTATCTCACCAATGGTATAACAGTCTTTGGGCTCTAGACTATACAATTTGGTAACGGGCTTCGGTTTAGCCAGAGCTTTCTTGCGTAACGGATATAGCTTCAGCAATTCTTCCTTGCTGACACGAATTTGATTAGTGCCAAGATTTATATGTGAGATGGTGCCTTTATGTATCAGTCGGTACAATGTGTCTTTGCTGATGCCAAACAGGGCATAGGCTTCCGACACCTTAATATAATCTTGGTGCTTCGGGATGCTTTTCACTATTTCATCTAATCGTAGGTTCCGCTTCTCCTCGTCTTTCCTACGCTTATACGCAATGTTGGAACAGCGTTTAGAGCAATACCATGATTCTATGGTCTTAGCAATGAACTCTTGACCGCACACTTGGCATTTGCGCTTTATCTCGAACTTTGCTGCTGGCATAATGCTGATTTTTACTTGTTTGTATTTGGCCCGTTCATATTTTGTCGCACATTTCCTACTTTTTTACCGCGGCACAAATATGGTACAAATATACAATAAAAATCCGAGAAACAAGCAAATCCGTCAGAAAGTGTTAAAATAAAAATAGGGCGTAACTCGTTGAGCTACACCCTATTTTACTATTGATAGTTATCGTTGTTTACCGATACTTACTTCACTTCCTCGAAGTCTGCGTCCTGCACGTTGTCGTCAGATTTACCATTGCTCTGCTGTTGCTGTCCTGCGCCGGCGTTGTTGCCGGTGAAGCCTTGGCCTGCGTTGGGCTGTGCTCCGCCTGCCTGCTGGTACATCTGTGCGCTGGCTGCCTGCATTACGGTGTTGAGATTGTTGATGGCGTTGTCTATCGCCGTGATGTCACCGCTCTTGTGGGCGTCGCGGAGCTGCTGGAGTGCAGACTCGATGTTCGACTTCTGGTCGGCAGGAATCTTGTCGCCGTTGTCCTTCAGGAAGTTCTCGGTGGTGAAAATCATCGAGTCTGCCTGGTTCATCTTGTCCACGCGCTCACGCTCTTTCTTGTCGTTCTCGGCGTTCTGCTCGGCCTCTGCCTTCATGCGGTTTATCTCGTCCTGTGTCAAACCTGACGAAGCCTCTATGCGGATGGCCTGCTCCTTGCCGGTAGCCTTGTCCTTGGCGCTTACGTTGAGGATACCGTTGGCGTCGATGTCGAAGGTTACCTCAATCTGAGGAACGCCACGGCGTGCCGGCGCTATGCCTTCAAGATTGAACTGGCCTATGCTCTTGTTCTGCGCAGCCATCGGTCGCTCGCCTTGGAGTACATGTATTGTTACGGCCGTCTGGTTGTCAACTGCGGTAGAGAACACTTCGCTCTTCTTGCACGGAATGGTGGTGTTGGCGTCGATAAGCTTTGTCATCACGCCGCCCATTGTCTCGATACCGAGTGTAAGCGGTGTCACGTCGAGCAGCACGATGTCGCCTACGCCGCTCTCCTTGTTGAGGATTGCGCCTTGGATGGCTGCTCCTACGGCTACCACCTCGTCGGGGTTGACACCTTTTGAAGGCTCCTTGCCAAAGTAGTTCTTAACCAACTCCTGCACGGCAGGGATACGGCTTGAACCGCCCACGAGGATAACCTCGTCGATGTCCGACGTTGTCAGCTTGGCGTCGCGTATGGCGTTCTGGCACGGAACAAGGCAAGCCTGGATGAGCGAATGTGCCAGCTGCTCGAACTGTGCGCGTGTAAGGGTCTTTACCAGGTGCTTAGGCACACCGCCTTCAGCCGTGATGTACGGCAGATTGATTTCCGTTGAGCTTGAGCTTGACAGCTCTATCTTGGCTTTCTCGGCTGCTTCCTTCAGGCGCTGCATTGCCATCGGGTCTTTTGACAAGTCTATTCCTTCGTCAGCCTTGAAACCGTTTACGAGCCAGTCGATGATTACCTGGTCGAAGTCGTCACCTCCGAGGTGGGTGTCGCCGTTGGTAGAGAGCACCTCGAACACGCCGCCGCCGAACTCAAGTATTGATATATCGAACGTACCGCCACCAAGGTCGAACACTGCAATCTTCATGTCCTTGTTGGCCTTGTCCACTCCGTAGGCCAGCGCTGCGGCCGTAGGCTCGTTGACGATACGGCGGACGTTAAGTCCGGCAATCTGTCCTGCCTCCTTGGTTGCCTGGCGCTGAGAGTCAGAGAAGTATGCGGGCACGGTGATGACGGCGTCGGTCACTTCCTGTCCGAGATAGTCCTCGGCGGTCTTCTTCATCTTCTGGAGCACCATAGCCGAGATTTCCTGCGGAGTATATTTGCGTCCGTCGATGTCTACACGGGGATAACCGCCCTCATTCACTACCGTGAACGGTACGCGCTCAGCCTCCTTGCGGCTCTGGTCGTACGTCTCGCCCATGAAGCGCTTGATTGAGTAGATGGTGTTCTTCGGGTTGGTGATGGCCTGGCGTTTAGCCGGGTCGCCAATCTTACGCTCACCGTCCTTTACGAAACCTACAACCGAAGGGGTGGTGCGCTTGCCTTCGCTGTTAGCTATTACAACAGGTTCGTTGCCCTCAAACACGGCAACGCAAGAGTTTGTTGTACCTAAGTCAATTCCAATAATCTTTCCCATAATTATTTCTTTTTTATTTGTTATCAATTTAGTAATGCTTTTGCGGTATCGGAACATTGCCGCTCCATATCCCGGCAAAAAGCCACTAATTATTTAACAAAACGTATGCCAACAGCGTAACTATGCCAACCGGCATGCCATTTTGTCGCAATATGTGGCAGATGTTCCCTCTTGTTAGCGCATAATATGGCATATCCTGTCAGCGTTTTAGCCCCCGCCGATGAATGAAGCGCTGCGCGCTAACCACCGACATTACGGCGGGCTGATTGCGAAAGACGGCCTTTTACAGCGCAAAAGGCCGTCAACAAGGCGATAAAAGGCCGTCTTTCGCAACGCAAAACATGGCCTTTGGCAAACCTCGCCACGGCCTTACCTCATACAGCCGAAGGCCGCACGCCTTGCCTTTACATACGGCATGCGGCAAAAGCATTGGGCCACAGGCTTTTAGTGGGCAACGAGCCAGCCGCCATGACGCCACCTACGGCTTAAGCACACACGGTCAGGAACAAGGGCGAATGACCACCGCAAGCGGGAACACCAGCTACACTTACGTAATTATCTTCCGCCGCCCCGGCCTTAAAAAGACTTGACTCTCCACGGACATCGGCATAAAACAAAGCGGCACGGACAAGGCTTCCAGCCTGCCCGCGCCGCCGCCGTCAAGTCAAGACGTCCTCTTAATACCTGTTACTTGCGCCTTGGCTCTATCGTCTTAATAACCTTCGCGGGATTGCCTCCCACTACCGTCATCGGCGGAACGTCACGCGTCACCACGCTGTTGGCGCCGACTATCGCTCCATAACCAATCCTCACACCGGGCAAGACGGTTGAATTTATGCCTATCCACACCTTGTCCTCTATCACTATCGGACGGCCGTAAGTGGCGCTGCGGTTATCAGGGTCGGGGTCGTGGTTGATTGTTATGAGGTTAACTTTCGGCGCGATGAACACATCGTTGCCCAAGGTTATCCCGCCACGGTCGAAGAACGTGCATCCCTGCTGTATCCAGCAACGCTTGCCAATACGGATATTCTTGCCGAAATCAACATAAAACGGCGGCAGCAAAGTAACCGACGGGTCTATCTCCCGGCCCGTAATGCGCGAGAGGTAGCCGCGCGTCTCTTCGGGCGTATGGTATCCGTCGTTAAGCTCATAAGCCAGCCTCATGGTCTCGAAAATAGAGTTTATCAGCTTGTCATATCCGGGTTCGTCCGGCGAGACCATTGCTCCGGACAGGTCTTTCTCGAAAATGTCTTCCATACTTATTACCTTTTTGTTTCACGCTGCAAAGGTAATGCATACACGCGTAAGCCTGCTTACCGATGTTACGGACAGTTGTATTCATTTTACGGAATGTAGCAATCTGGCCTCGATGAATGGCCGACAGCCGGCATATGGCGCACGGCATACGCCCCGCAGACCGTCCGTAACAACACCAAAGGCCACCTTTCAGCATGTAAAAGGTGGCCTTTGGCAATGCGCCCTACAAGGGGCGCTCACGGCAATGGTTTACTTTCTCAACTTTATACAGTCGTCACAAAGCACTATCAGGCGGCGTTTGTACAGGTCGCCCACAGCCTTCTTGTAGTTTTTCTTGCTTACATTGAACTTCGAATAAATGTCCTCGGCAGGGCTCTTGTCCGTTAGCGGGCATACTCCGCCGTGACTTTCAAGATAGTCGAGCAGCACGTCGCTGAGATTCATGGTCATCTGCCGCCCGGTAGGTTGCAGCATTACGTCTATCTTGCCGTCCTCGCGCACGATGTCGATGTAGCCTGTAAGGCGGTCGCCCGTGCGTATATCCCTGAACACCTGGTTCTTGTAGACGAGACCGGGGAAGCGGTTGTCGATTATGACCTTGAAGCCAAGGTCGGTCTTCTGCCATACAAGCAGGTCAACCTCGTCGCCATGCTGATACGGCGGGAACGACGGGTCAAAATAGTGCTCGACCTTAGCCGAAGCCACTATACGGTAGCTCTCTTTGTCAAGATGCACGTGCACGATATACCCCTTGTCCTTCTCCATCTTCATTTTCTGCTCACGGAAAGGGCAGAAAAGGTCTTTCATCAGTCCCCAGTCGAGGAACGCACCGTACTCGTTCACCCACGACACCTTGAGGAAAGCGAAGTCGCCCACCTTGGCCAGCGGCGTCTGCGTGGTTGCCACGAGCCGCTCCTCGTTGTCAAGGTAGACGAAAACGTCAAGCTCGTCACCCGGCTTACAGCCCTCTGGCACGTATCTCGCGGGCATAAGCACCTCCCCTTCGTCGCCTCCGTCAAGATATATTCCGAAATCAACCTGCTTGACCACGGTCATGCGGTTGTAGTCACCTAATTTTATAAAGGTCATAATTCTTCTCTTATTATTGTATTTATGTGGAGTTAAGGAGTTATGTAGTCAAGGAGTTAAGACAAATG
>NZ_JACJJG010000115.1 GCF_016899855.1 Marseilla massiliensis | reverse complement strand
AATAAGGTTTTACGGTTATGCGGTTTTAAGGTCGCACGGTTATGGGGTTATGCGGTTTTAAGGTTATACGGTTATTGAGGTTTAGGGACTTAAGGTTGCCAAGTTCGCAATTATTAGTGAACATCCTCACTTAAAATATTACAAACCTAAAAACCTTATATCCGTATAAGCTCACAACCATTCAACCATATGGCCTTAAAACCCAATAACCGTATAACCTTAAAACCTAATAACCGCAAAACCTTAATCAATCCTTCCTATACCCGTCAGGGTGGTGGCGCCGCTGACGGTGAGGGTCTTCATTGCCACGCCCGACTGCGGGTTAATCTGCCATACGGCGGGATAGCCGCTCTCGGTGTTCACCGACACGTAGGCGTAACCGTTCTCGAAGTATGGAGCCTTGCCGAAGCCCGACACGTCTGAAGGCAGACCGGAAACCTCTGTCAGCGTCTTGGCCGATGCGTTGAATATTGCAAGGCGGTTGGCAGTCTTCGTAGACGACGTGATGGGAGCGTCGTACATAAGGAACAGGAAGTTGTCGTCGCCGATGTACCAGCTGCGCTGCAGACCGTTCTGCGACAGCTGCTCAAGGTTACAGTAGTAGTCGTCAAACTCCTCGGTCTGCGTGTCTATGCGCACAACGCCGGCCGGCAGCGTGGTCTGCTGGCGCGAGTCTGCCATCGTCTTGGCGTAACTGGGCGAGATAACGTACACGTAGCGGCCGTCGTCGGTGGCCCATACCATCTGGTAATACTGCGACTTCATGCGTCCGCAGGCATAGCTTATCTTGTCAGTCTTGAGGAGTTTCTTCTCCGTCAGCGTGTTGTCGGTGAATATCGCCACCCAACACTCGTCGGGATATTGCGTCCACTGCAGCTCGCCTTTCTTGTATGCGCTGCTGTTCGAACCGCCATCCTCAGTCTTAATGAGGTCCTCATACCCCTCGCGCACATACTTATACTTAGTGCGTTCGGCGTCGGTAAACTGCTGGCAGCCGTACTGCGTCAGTCCCATAGGCACGGCGGCAGAGTAAATCTTGCTGCCGACCTGCTCTATTCCGGACAACGTAACGTACTCACCGTTGCCCAAGAAGTTCTCGCAAATGTAATCTTCGTCGCTCACAACGCCCTCGCTTCCGCCGTCAGTCGTAGTGTTAGAATAGAACGTTTCGTTCACGACGTCAAGGTGTGACACCTTGAACACATACGGTATATAGCTGGTCACGGGGTCAGCCCAGTCAGGATTACCCTCTCCGCTCGACGTCGTTATAATCTCGTTGTCATACGTTCCGTAGCTCGTGAAGCGCGTAACGAAGTACTCCATAGGCCTCTGCTCGATCTCTCCCGTCGACGCGTTGCGCACGTAAGAGTAAGTAGTGCCGTCCTCGCCGTCCTGGTAGTTAAGGGCGTAAAGATACTTGTTGGAGTGGAACACCCAGTAAGTGGCGCCGTCGTTGGCCAGTCCGCTGAGCGTGATTTCGCCCTCAAGACTCTCCGCAGTGGTAAGAATGTTGGCAGAAGTGCCCGACCCCGAGGTCGTACCGGTTATCACGTAAGGCTTCACGGTGTCGCCGCTTCCGCCGCCACCGCCGCCGTTATCGTCGTCGGAACAAGATGTAAAGAACACGCCGGAAGCCGCAACAGCGAACAGTCCGGTCAAAAGATAAGATTTCTTCATTGCTTTATTGATTGATGATTTATATTATAATAATAGGACAAATAAGCCTGGTTGGCCCGATATAAATAAGGTATTTAATTCTTGACTCTTAATTATTCACTCTTCACTTACCAAGGTTTACCCTCACTTTAGCGTAGAACGCGCGCCCGGCTTTCTGCAGGCTGAAGTTGTCATAGAGGTTTTCGTCAGTGAAGTTGCGGCACTCTACCGAGAAGTTATACCGCCCGTTGTCGAGGCTGTAGGTAAGAGTCAGGTTGTGTGAGAACTGCGTAGGCACCATATAGTCCGACAAGTTGGAGGCCTGCACGCCCTCCGAGTAATAGCAGAAGCTGTGCAGATACTGGTTGTCGTACGTCAACGTAAGCATGTTGTCGTTCCCTCCGAGGCCGTGCCAGTAGAAGTTTACGTCGCTGTCGGCAAACTGGTAAGGCACGTTGGGCATGCGCGAACCGTACACGGGGTTCTCAACCGACGTGCTACCGACCATGATACGCTCGTTGTCCTTTACGTCCATCTGCGTGAAGTTGCCGCCTATGCTGAGCCAACGGCCGAAGTTATAGCGCAAGGAAAAGTTGTATCCGGTGGTCTTAACCTTGCCGTAGTTCTCGTAGAAGGCGCCCTCACGGTTGCCGCTTAGCTCTCCGATGGAGCGCTGGATGTAGTCCTTCGTGTCGCGGTATATGAAACCGGCCTCGGCGTAAAACGAATGGCGGCCGAGCGTCTTCTGGTAACTCAGGTTGACATTGACGTTGTGGCTCTGCTCCGGACGCAGCATTACGCTGCCCGACTCGAGGTCTTCGTCGCCGAACATTTCCTCTATCGTGGGCAGGCGGAACGCCTTCTCGTAAGACAGCTTGGCCTGCAGACCGGGCAGGATGAAGTACGTTCCGGCGGCGCCGAAGCCCCATGAGTCGAGCGAACGTGAGCGGCGCACGAAGTCGGACGAGTTCTCGTCCGTGGCGACAGGGCCGGCAACGTACAGGCTGTAGTACTTTCCGAATACTGAAACGTTCCACTTTTCCGACGGCATCAGGCGGTAAGAAAGGCCTGCTATGTTCTTGCGGGTCTCCTTGCCGATAGGTTCCGTGGTCTCGGTATCATATAATAAGGAGGTGTTCTCACGGCTGAAAGCGTTGAAAACATTATTGAACGTCAGCGTATGTCCGTGCGCTATGCGGTAGTTAAGGGTAACGGTGGCGTTCCAGTTGTCGTTGTCCGAGCGCATGAACTGGTACGACTGCTCTCCCGGGTCGCTCTTCTTCTGGCGCTCGCCACGCCAGTTATAGCGGTAGGTGGCGGTGTCGACGTTGGTCGTAGAGTTGCGGTTGTAGTTGGCGGTGGCGACAACGCTCAGGCCCTTGATGAAGAGATTGCGCTTTGAATATTCAAGAGACGGCATGAGCGAGTGGCCGTAACGGTGCTTCTGACCGAACACAGTCTTCTGCCTTACGCCGGTCTGTATGTCCTTATACATGTGCGACCAGGTGAATCCGAGCAGCAGGCGGTCGGCCCATGGCTTGTCCACGAAGCCCACCTTGGCCACTACAGCCTCGTTATGGTAGGTGTCGTTAAAGCGTTTTACGCGGTGAAGCTCCTTGGTATTAAGGCTGTTCGTGGCGAAGTCGAACACCGGGGCGTCAACGTAGTAATCGTTGTCGGAGTAATTCTGGAAGGCGTTTATCTCGTAGGTAAAGCCGCTACTGAAGGTCTGACCGAAGTTGACGTGCGACTTGTGCGTATTGAACGAGCCGTAGGAATACGCCGCATCGACGAACCACCGGCGGCGTTTCTTGTTGGTGACAATGTTGATTACGCCGCCGATAGCGTCGGTTCCGAAGCCTACGGGGACGACACCTTTATACACTTCTATGCGGTCGGCGAAGTTCACGGGGATGTTGTTCAGGCCGAACGACGAGCCCACTCCCTCCTGCGGCACTCCGTCGATGAAAACCTTGACGTGCTTGCCGCTGAAGCCGTCGAGCATGAGGTTCATGTCAGAACCTACGCCGCCGCTCTCGCGGAGCTTCAGTCCGGGAGCCTTGGCGAGGGCCTCGCTAAGGCTTTTTGTAGTATTAAGCATGCCACGGGTGTCAACAGCCACGGCGTTGTAGGCCGAGTTCTTGACGCGGCTTACGCCTGCCGACACTACCGAAACCTCGCCCAACTGTATGGCTTCCTCGTGTATGCGTATGTTCATTTTAATACGTTCTCCGGCACGGATGGCCACCTTCTTCTCCACCGTCTCGTAGCCCACGGCCGTAACAACGAGCGTGTACTCTCCCGCAGGAGCCTTTACATGGTACAGTCCCTCGGCGTTGGTGGCGCTGCCGTAGCCCGTGCCTTTCAGCTTCACCGTGGCGTAGCGTGCGGCGTCCTTGTCGCCTGAAATGATACGTCCGGATATTATCCCGTCGCCGTTACCCTGCGCGCAGATGGACACTGAAATGGCTAACAGCGTTAATAAAAGCGTTGTTTTCAATCTATTTACCTTAAACATGTCTTGAATTTATTGCCTAATGATTTACGCATGCAAAGGTAACGTGTCGGCCGAACACCTGCAATCGCAAAAAGTAAGTATTTTTTAAACACATCTTTATGGCATTTTATACGGCTAAATATACCTACAAGAGTGCTCAGGCACGGCAACAGAAAGAAAACAAAAGGGGCTATGAAAACAAAAAACTTGCGCACGGACAATCTTACGCAAGCATATAAACGGGGATATGAAAAAGCGCAATAACAGGACACGTCACACCCTTGCACGCCATTGCGGGACGCCGAATGCCGACTGGCAGGGGCACGCGCATCAAAGGTCGGACAGCCACTTCTTGCCCGACTTGGTGAAAGTCCATCCCACCAACACGCCGCCAACAATGGCAGCAGTCAAAAAAATAATAGTCAAAGCATCCATATTATCACTTCAATATCCTGTTAGCGAAATAGGCAAAGAAATACGTCGCGAGCAGACCCGACAGCATTGTAATCCAGCTTACGTGCGCACCCGAGTCAGAAAACAGCGGCGTCAAGCCTCCCAATACCAACGCGGCGAATATCAATTTGGACATATCGAAAAAGTAACCGGCAAGCTTTTCCCGCCTCGACCGGTCTTTCTCCCTACGCTCCTTGCGCTCATCCTGCCGCTCGCTCCAGTTTCCCATGCCGCAAAAACATTGTTCGTGATGCAAATATAGCTCTTATTTTCCGAAACGGCAACAAAAGAACTACATTTTTTCACCACACCGATGTGACGCAGACGGGCTGTATGTTTAACGAAGTTAAAAACGTTAAAGCACATCTTCTGATTTTCGATTATCCGCAAACAAAAGTACTTCGGCACATAAATACGCAAAAATACAAACCTCAACATAACACATTATAAATCAAGGCATTACATAAATCACGGGATATTTATACACTAATTATGCAACAAAAGACGGTATAAAACACGGCAAACAGGCGCAAAACGGCCTTGCAAAATACCGCTAACGGCAACGCCAAAGGCCGTCTTTTACACGGCGAAAGACGGCCTTTCGCATCATCGAAGGCCATCAATTGCATTTTGAACGACCAAAAACCGACTTTCAGGCGGCCACCAGAGCCGCTCCAAATTCTGGTTCCCGGATTTTCAAGTGTTAACGCAACAGTGCTCGACCGATGGCTAACGTTAATTTAATATAATATAAGCGTAATGTCCTTCTCAAACGTCAAGTCATATTGTCATTGGACTTTCGCCGACCTTCGGTTCCGTGCTTTACAGGGAATCCATAAACATGCCATACACCGAACGCCCTGAAACAATCGCCATGAGCACGCCTAACGGCACGAAAAAAGCCGCCCGACAGTCTTGTAACAACCGTCGGGCGACTTGCAAAGTGGTCTCATCGAGAATCGAACTCGAATCTAATCTTTAGGAGAGACTTGTTCTATCCATTGAACTATGAGACCCTTTTCGCGTGCAAAGGTAGTCAGTTTAAGGCGTAAAACCAAATAATTTGTGAAAAAACATATAAACGATTAAACTTTTTGATGTTGTTTTAATCATAATAAGTGTCATGAAGAAACTTATTATTCTTAGTCTGTTAATATTGAGCGCAGCCCTCTGCCACGCGCAAGGCAGCGTACGCGGAAAAATCGTGGACACGGCTACCGGCGAGTCAATGCCCTACGTCAATATAGCCGTTTACAATAGTTCCACACAAAAATTCATAAAGGGCGCCATCACCGACGAAAAGGGCCTGTTCAGCATTTCGAGCCTGCCATACGGCTCGTACACGGTCAAGGTGACATGTATCGGATACACCGAGGTAAACAAGAACTTCACCGTGGAGGAGCAGCACAGGCACGCCAACTTCAAGAAGCTCGGCATTTCCGAGGACAGCCAGACACTGGCCGAGGTCACCGTGACGGCCCAGCGCCCGGCAATGAGGCTCGAGGTTGACCGCAAGTCGTACGACGTGACGCAGGACATAAGCAACGCCGGCGGCGCGGCAAGCGACGTGCTGGAGAACATTCCGTCGGTAGAGGTTGACACAGACGGCAACATATCGCTGCGCGGAAACACCAGCGTGGAGGTATGGATAAACGGTAAGGCCAGCGGACTGACCAGCGACAACCGCGCCGAAATACTGCAACAGCTGCCCGCCGAGAGTATTGACCGCATTGAGGTAATCGACAACCCGTCGGCAAAATACAGCGCCGAGGGTAGTGCCGGAATAATAAACATCGTGCTGAAGAAGAACCGCACAGCCGGATATTACGGCTCGGTGCAGGCCGGAGGCAACACCAACGGCAGCGCGAACGCCAGCGGCAACATCAACTTCAACATCGGACGGTGGGAAGGTTACGTAAACGTTGGCTACCGCCACCGCAGCAACGAAGGCGGCTCACGCAGCTATCAGGAGTACCTCAACACCAACCAGTACCAGTCATACGAGACCGAAAACGACCGCATGGGCAACAACCTGTTCGCCCGCGCGGGCATAACCTATAACGCAACGGACAAGGACGCATTCTCGCTAAGCGGCATGACAATGATAGGCGGACGCCACAACGGCGGCACGACACCCTACCACTATGGTACGATAGGCGCGCCGACAGACAGCTACATGATGTTGCGCCGCTCGTCGGGAAGCTCTGACATGCGCATGTTCTACGGCGAGTTCAACTACCGCCACAACTTCACCGACCGCCACTACCTCGACTTTACCGTCGATTTCAACAAGTGGAGCATGGACCAAGGCAACATCTACCAGGACAGCACGACGTATTTCGACGAGCCGCTGCCCACGGAATACGACTACCAGAACCGACCGATGTACATGCGTAACCGCTCTTGGGAGGTGAAACTCGACTACGAGAACCCCATTACCGACAACATAACGCTGCAAGCCGGATACCAGAGTAACTTCAGCCGGGAGAACTCTCCGCAGGAAAGTTACATCGACGAGACGTCTTGGGACGGCGCCAACCAGACAGAGGATACGGAATATTACAACCGCTTCATATACAACATGGACCTCCACGCGCTGTACGCCACTGCGTCGGTAAAGCTCGGCAAGCTGGGCGTTATGGCCGGACTGCGCGGCGAATACTGGAAAGTCAACACCGAAAGCTACAACTACGAGCAGGAACATGACCCCTCGAAGCGCGACAAACCGTTCAAGAACGACTTTTTCCAGCTCTTCCCCAGCGTGTTCCTTTCTTACCAACTTACCGAGACACAGCAGCTTCAGCTTAACTATACACGCCGTCTGCGCCGTCCGTGGGGAGGCCAGCTCAACAGCTTCCGCAACACTCGCGACGCTTCGATGACATCGTTCGGTAACCCCGAACTTACCCCTGAGTACAGCAACTCGTTCTCGCTTAACTACCTGAAGACATGGCCCGAGCACTCGCTTCTTGTCAGTGCGTACTACCGCCCGACGTCGGACGTCATCCAGCGCATAAACTACCAGAGCAGCACGGACAACATGATGTACCAGACTTACATGAACGTTGCCAAGAGCCTGAGCACCGGTCTTGAGCTTGTCTTGAAGAACCAGCTATTCAAGATACTTACCCTCACCACCACGGCCAACGCCTATTACTACAAGCTGAACGGCTTTACGTACGACATCGACGGGCAAACAATCAATGGAGAGGGCAACAACAACTTCACTTGGAACGCCCGCATGCAGGCCTCGCTCATGCTGCCTTACGACATATCAGTGCAGCTCACGGGCCGCTACCGCTCGCGTCAGGTCATCACGCAGGGCTACCGCAAGGGTAACTTCAGCATGAACTTAGGCTTGCGCAAGACATTCCTTGACCGCAAACTGACGCTTGCCGTCAACTGCCGTGACCTGCTGAACACACGTAAGTTCGAGAACTTCACCAGCTCGGACACCTTCACACGCCACCAGACTAACTGGGGAAGCGGCCGCTCAATGAACTTCACCCTGACCTACAGCTTCGGTAACATGAAGGCCAAAGCGCCAAAGAAGAAGGTTAACAACAGTGCCAACATGAGCGGCGAAGGCGGCGGAATGGAAGGGATGGAATGATTCTTTAAAGGAGTTATAGTTGTTAAAAGGAGTTATCGCTCACTGCGTTCGCTTAGTAGTTAAAGTCATTACTCTTGTTGGCAGATAAGCAACGAGAG
>NZ_JACJJG010000114.1 GCF_016899855.1 Marseilla massiliensis | reverse complement strand
CTCATGGACCTGCACGACAAAATCCTGCTGCGGAAAAGGGCGCTCATTGAAACCGTCAACGACGAACTCAAAAACGTCTGCTACATTGAACATACCAGGCACCGCAGCATTGACGGATTTGCTTCCAACCTGATTGCAGGGCTTATCGCATACAACCTGCTACCTAAGAAACCGTCACTCAATATTGACATCATTGATAAAAGCAGGCTTATTGCATAAGATTATTATACCGAACTCACGTTATTTTAGGTTAATATATAAACAAAAGTAGAAAAAATTTCGATTGTAAGAACAAATTTAAGTGTATAATTCGTATTTTTGCGAATAAAATAAACAGTTGCATTATTTGAAAGATGGAGTGCTTTAAGAAAGTTCGGTTGACAAACGGTTGACAAAAAACAAGAGGACTTCTGAAAAAGGCCTTGATTATCAACCTCTTAGAAGTCCCCTTTGTACGCCTGCAGGGGTTCGAACCCTGGACCCTCTGATTAAGAGTCAGATGCTCTACCAACTGAGCTACAAGCGCGTCTGCATTTGTTATTTCTCAAATGCGAGTGCAAAGGTAGGCGTTTTATTTTAAACTACCAAAACTTTTGCCGAGTTTTTTACGATTTTATTAAAAATAATTGTTTTTAGGGGTATAATCGGGCATTTATTTGTATTATTATTATCTGATTTCCGTTAAATCAAGAAAACAAGTGATGTAATAAAAAACAATAAATATGTAGCTTATTTTTACTTAATACTTGGATTTTTCTTGAACTTGCATTAACTTTGCAGTAGATATGAGGGCCATGGTAGCCTACGGCCTGTTTGGAATATCACTTTTGATTACATGGCTTATTTTAATTTATAACTTATAAACTAATCAACAACATGAAGAGATTTGTTTTATTATGCCTGTCATATATTTTGGCAGTAAATGTCGTGCAGGCAGATGATTACGGGGAGTATTATAATAATCTTCCGGTTAACATGCCAATTGTCAATGCTCCGGTGATTCCTGATTATTCCGTCAATATCAAGGATTTTGGCGGTGTAGGTGATGGCCTTACGCTTAACACGGAGGCTTTCAGCAAGGCAATCAGCGCGTTGAACAAGAAAGGTGGCGGACATTTGGTTGTTCCTGCAGGTATATGGCTTTCCGGTCTTATATCGCTTAAGGATAATATAGATCTTCATCTTGAGAAGAATGCAATATTGTTGGCTTCGCCTGACAGAAGTCTGTTCATTAAGGAGAAGGACGGGAAGAAGGACACGAAGTGTACCCCTATGATTAATGCGAGCAAGCGTAAGAACATAAGTATCACTGGTGATGGCGTCATAGACGGCAATGGCGCTTACTGGCGTCCTGTAAAACGTTCAAAGGTAAGTGATACGGAATGGAAGGACTTTCTGTATATGGGTGGAACAGAAACGGAAGGTGGAAAGTTGTGGTTTCCTTTTAATTTAAGGCATTTTGACAATATCGCGTCCTCTCCCGAGGCTCAGGAGAAAATGCGGACTCATTTGATAAGGTTCACTGATTGTGAAAATGTTATGGTGAAAGGTGTAACTATACAGAATTCTCCGAAATTTCATTTAATCCCGACACGTTGTACGAATGTAATTGTTGACGGTGTTATTATCCGGTGTCCGTGGAATGCGCAAAACGGCGATGCGCTTGATATAAGCAGCTGCCGCAATGTCTTGATTGTGAATAACACCATTGATGCAGGTGATGACGGTATCTGCATGAAAGGTGGAGCCGGAGAGTCGGGCGTAAAGTATGGTCCGTGTGAAAACATCCTGATTGAGAATAATGCCGTATTCCATGCCCATGGAGGTTTTGTAATAGGCTCAGAGTTTTCTGGAGGCATGAAGAATATCGTTGTGCGTAACAATCGTTTCTGCGGTACGGATACTGGCCTGCGATTCAAAAGTGGCATTGGCAGGGGAGGCAAGACCGAGGGTATATATATCAGCGATATCTATATGACTGATATAAAAGACGAGGCTATTGTTTTTGACTGTACTTATATTGATAAAAAATATAGTGTAATAGAGGATGACGGGAAAAAATCAGAGGTTGTGGATAACGCTCCATTTGCTCCTGAATTTTGTGATATTCACATTTCCAATGTTGTCTGCCGTAATGTCAAGACTGCCATTTCGGTTACGGGACTGCCCGGGATGAATTGTGTGCACGACGTAACTGTTGACAATTCAACGTTCTTTTATACCAAGAAAGACAAGGAATTTATAGATAACGCGGAATTGAACATTACAAACTCAAAATTCGTAAGTTTCTAAAAAACAATCAACTGAATAAATGAGAACCGGACAAGGATATCCGTATCAGATTCATCGGAAAATACATCGGTATCCTTGTCCGGTTTTGTTTTAATATGCTTTGTCGTCGCCATGTATTGCGTCGGTGACGGTCTTTATCATTATCTGGATGTCAAGCCAGAAACTCCAATGCTCGATATACCAGATATCTTTTTCCACACGTCGCCGCATGTCTTCTACGGTTTTTGTCTCACCTCGTTCTCCATGGGTTTGGGCCCAGCCTGTTATTCCTGGTTTTACATAATGCCTTATCATGTAGTCAGAGATAAGTTCAGAGTAATAATCTGTGTGTGCAAGCATATGCGGGCGTGGCCCTACAAGGCTCATGTCGCCTTTCAGTACATTGATGAATTGCGGTAGTTCGTCAATGTTCGTGTGTCGCATCAATGCTCCCCATTTTGTTACCCTCGGGTCGTTCTTTACGGCTTGTACGGTATCAGAGTCTTTGTTGACTTTCATGCTGCGGAATTTATAGCACCAGAAGTCGCGCCCGTCGTAACCGGTACGCTTCTGTTTGAAGAACAAAGGACCGGGCATTGTTATTTTCGATACGATGTAGACGATAATCAGAACGAACGGGAATATCGTGCATAAGAAGAGCAGTGATACGAATATATCGAACAGGCGCTTCTCTATCCTGTTGCGCACGTCACGTAAAGGCTCGTCATATTGCGACAGAACGTAAATATTACCAAACTCCTTTACCTTGGCTTTCCTGAATTCTCCATAGACTGTCGACGGGACATAATACGCACGTATCATGTTCTTGTCGCATATTTGCATGAGTTCCTTGAAACTTACGGTTCCTGCCGGCACCTCGCTAATATACAGTTCGTCCACGTGATTACGTTCCAGATAGTCGATTATGTCATCCTTGTCGCCGAGTCTTGGTATCGCCTCGCCTGTGGTTGAGTTGACAATCGCTTGGTCGCCGAGTCTCGAGAAATATCCCAGCAGGTTGTATCCGTTCCAGTCATTTGTCATAACGTCGGCCACTTTCTGTGACATGCTGCCTGTTCCTAAGATTATTGTCTTTACCGAATCACGTCCTGAGGTCCTTCTGTGGATTATGTATGTTCGGAGTACAAGCCGTTCGACGCTTGTCGCCACGAATATTATTGCGGCGAGGAATAATGAAGATACGGCATCGGGTATTCTCACGTCGCTGAACATTCCGAGGAATGACGTGTAAAGCACGATGAAGATCAGTGATGTTCTTGACGTATTGCTAAGTACTTTTGCTGGTTGTGCCCATCTGTGGTGCAAGCTTATTGTCACGAACTGCAGAGCAATTATGTACGCGATGTTTGAAGTGATGAAATATGTCAGAAAGTTTCCTTCCCAGTTTAGGAACGGGAACCAACTCAGGTAGTATGACAATAAGAATACGATGTTGAATGTCAGCCAGTCTATAACTGACAAGGATACGCCTAGTTTTAATGTTCGGTCAAATGCAGAAATCATAGTTGTAAATTTTTCAATCCTCTCTCTTGATAATCATAAATGCAACGTTCACTATCCTTGGATAACTTCCTTTATTGTCTATGGTAAGTCTGTCTTTCAGGCAGAATGTGTGTTTATGAAAATCAAGTTTTGTGTTAATAAACATCTCAAGTTCATGCCGTAAGTAAAGTCTTTAGTTTTATTGGTATGTCGGTTGTATACTTTTTTCAAAGCGCAAAGTTAATAAAAAATGTTTTCCAAACAAAGAAAAAGTAAAATTTTTACATTAACTTTGTGCCCAAATACAAATTCAAACTACTATCAAAGATGGAAGAACAAAAACAGCTTTTTCACGAAGTAAACGAAGGTTACACCATGCTTGAGGCTATAAACGAGGCCAAAAGATGCCTGCATTGCAAGGTTCCGCAATGCCAGAAGGGCTGCCCGATAAGCCACGACATTCCCGATTGGATTCATGAATTGTCAAGGGGTAACCTCGGTAATGCGATGAAAATAATCAACGACAAGAGTAATCTGCCTGCTGTATGCGGCCGTGTGTGTCCTCATGAGAAGCAATGCGAGGGACATTGTGTGTTGAGCAAGAAGGGACAGGGGATACATGTTGGCAAGCTTGAGCGTTTCATTGCCGACTTTGACGGCGATATGGGGCTGATACGTGAGAAACTTCAGCAGAAAACCCGTGGCAAAGTGGCTGTTATCGGGTCAGGACCGGCCGGCCTTACGATTGCCGGCGACCTTGCGCGGCAGGGTTTCAATATCGAGATATTCGAGATGGAACCGGAACCCGGAGGAGTCCTTATGTTCGGTATACCGGAATATCGACTGCCCAAAGAGGTGGTAAGGCGCGAGATTAAAAAGATAGAAGAGTTAGGAGTCGTATTCCATTGCAATACGACAATAGGCACAGACCTTAATATCGACCAGCTTTTTGAGCAGGGATTTGACGCGATTTTCATGGGCACAGGTACCGTGAAGCCGCGCAAGCCTGATATTCCAGGACGAAATCTCAGGGGCGTACGTCAGGCGGTTTATTTCCTTCGTAAGGTGAGTCTTTACAATGAAGGCAGCATTGCCCGTGAGGATGTTCCCGTGCAGGAGGGCGACAGGGTGTTTGTATTAGGCTGCGGCAATACTGCGATGGACGCTGCCAGGACGGCAATACGTATGGGGGCGCGCGACGTTGAGATTATTTACCATCGTACAATCGATGATATGAGCGCCCTGCATTCTGAATATGACGAGGCCGTAGCGGAAGGAGTGAAGTTTAATTGGGAGTCAAATCTTGTCGAGATACTTGACTATAACGGAACATTAAGCGGTGTCGTAATCGAGCACGGCGGTGAGCGCCGCACGGAAAAGGCCGATAAGGTTCTGATGGCAATAGGTTCGGTTCCGGCCAGCCGTATTGTTTCGACAACCAAAGGCATAGAGACTGATGAGAGCGGATATGTCCTTACACGTGAAAAGCCTTGCGGAATGACAAGCAGAAAAGGTGTTTTTGCCGGTGGCGACGTTGTTAACCGCCCGTCAACCGTAGTCCTTGCCATGCGTGATGCCAAGAAGGTGGCCGAAGGCATAGCGCAATATGTTGACGCGATAAAACTGCTTGAGGCTATAAACATGAATGAACATATAAAGAAATAGACAATTGCAAAGTCCTGAGGGACGGTACAATAAAACGCCGGAACGAGGAAAACTACAGCGCAGAATAGATTTGCATGCGCATTTAATATCGCGTTGTAGTTTTCCTCGTTCCGGCGTTTTATTGTTTATGTAGGTTGTTTTTTATTTGTATGGTTTATTGTCAACTTGGCAATTTGCCGTCAATCGGTTTCTGATTAGCCGTATTTTGCATTACGAAATGCCGTCTTTTACATGATAAAAGACCGTATTCCACAAAGTCTTTATTTACCGGACCAAAATTCGCTTGCGGTGTCTTGCCATTTATTGGATGGTATTGTACTGAATTATCTGTTACCATCCTGCAAGCGGTATTTTCTTCCGTGGCGGAGGAAAAGCCGCGTCGATATGGGCCAGGTCTTCATCGTTCAATGTTACCGTTAGGCTGTTATAGTTGTCGTTGACATGTGATATGCTTCCTGCTTTGGGTATGGCTATTATGCCAGGATTGCGCATTGTCCAGGCCAATGCTATTTGGGCTGGCGTAGCCTTGTGGCGTTTGGCTATTCTTTCCAGTGTCTGGTTGCATGACAGACGCCCTTCGCCTACGGGGCTATATGCCATGACCGGCATATTGTGCCGTGAGCACCAGGGCAGCATGTCATATTCCACACCGCGGCTTTCGAGGTTATACAGTACCTGGTCGGTTGAGCATTCTCTGCCTTGTGGCAACGAGATGATATGTTCCATGTCGGCAACGTCGAGGTTACTCATGCCCCACATACCGATTTTCCCCTCGTTGCGTAATTCGGCAAGTGCACGTACTGTTTCCGCAAAAGGGTGTCTGCCAATCCAATGTAGCAGGTACAGGTCTATGCGCTCTACGCCAAGGCGCCTGAGGCTGCGTTCGCATGCGCGTTTCGTGCCTGTGTAGTCGGCATTGCAAGGCAGCACCTTGCTTACGATAAACACTTTGTCGCGTACTCCCCGGATGGCTTCGCCTACGAATTCTTCGTTTCCGTACATCTCGGCAGTGTCAATTACTGACAGCCCGAGCTCTATCCCATGCCTTAGCGCACGCATTTCGTCGTCGCGCCTTGCTGCCGATATACCCATTTTGTATGTGCCTTGGCCGAGCTTGCATACTGACCGTCCGTCGGGGAAAGTTACAGTCTGTTCCATGCCGCATTTAGTGATTTAAGAGCCGGGTATGGCCTTTTTGTCATCATACCATTAACCCTCTTGTGGCATATTGTTGCTCATTCCCGGCTCTTGGTTCTTGTCATTTCAATGTTTAGTTATTTCAGGTTCTCACGGTAGAACTGTTCAATCTTGTCGAATGGAATCTTGTCAAGGTTGTCGTAAAGATCCGTATGGCTTGCGCCGGGTATTATCATCAGCTCCTTGTTGTCCCCCTTAAGTTTTTTGAACGTGTCCTCGCTGAAATATCTGGAATGTGCTTTTTCGCCATGAATCAGTAATACAGCGTTGCGTATCTCGCCTGCAAAGCTAAGCAGCGGCATGTTCAGGAATGACAATGAAGAGGTCTTGTTCCATCCGCCGTTTGAGTTAAGGGAGCGCTTGTGGTATCCGCGTTGTGTCTTATAGTACGCATGGTAGTCCTTGACAAACTGTGGCGCGTCCTCCGGTAATGGGTCGACTACTCCTCCAGCCAGCGCATACGTGCCGTTACGGTAGTCCTCCGTGCGTTGTGCGTTTAGCTGTTCGCGCATGGCGTTGCGTGCATCGGCGTTGTCCGCCTCGTCGAAATATCCGTTTTCTGTTACTCTGCTCATGTCATACATTGTCGAAGATACCGTTGCCTTTATCCGTGTGTCGATGGCGGCCGCGTTTATGGCCAGGCCTCCCCAGCCACAGATTCCAAGTATTCCGATACGCTCCTTGTCAACGTCGTTGCGCGTAGAGAGATAGTCAACGGCTGCGCAGAAATCCTCAGTATTTATGTCCGGTGAGGCTACGTAGCGTGGCTGACCACCGCTTTCGCCCGTAAATGACGGGTCGAAAGCTATCGTCAGGAATCCTCTCTCCGCCAATGTCTGGGCATAGAGTCCTGACGCTTGCTCCTTGACAGCGCCAAACGGGCCGCATACGGCTATGGCCGCAAGCTTGCCTTCGGCATTCTTTGGTACATAAAGGTCAGCCGCAAGCGTTATCCCGTAACGATTATGAAACGTAATCTTGCTGTGGTTCACTTTCTCACTCAGCGGAAACACCTTGTCCCACTCTTGAGTCATGTTCAGTTTCTCTTCCATAAACATATTTTTATCAATGTTTTCTTTTTGTGCCATGATACTGTTTGCCAAGGAAAAGCTGGCTATTAGTATCAAGCATGCTTTCTTTATCTCCATTTTTCCCATTGTTGTTTTACATCTGCAAAATTACGGATACTATATAATAATGTAAGTATCTGTTTTACAGATAAAAGTATCCAGATTACGTTTTTATATTTACCTGGCGGCCGTTAAGCCATCTCATGCGTTGAAAAAGACGGCGTTTTAGCTTCTAAAAGGCCATCTTTTACATCCTGAAATGCCGCCTCTTAGTCTCTAAAATGCCGTCTTTAGAGTTTTGCCCACCTTTTGGTCAACATATATATAATAAGGTAATGGGATGATGCGATCGTTTCCTTCTCTTGTACTTCTTTCTTTTTTTACGTTGTGAATTATGCAAAATAGCCTTTTAGGCATAGAAAAATTATGATTGACTCAAGTCTGCTCTTATGAACATTTCTTTTGCGCTTTTTATGCTTTATACGTGTGTTTTGGTTGATTTAAATCAAGAATGTAATATTTTTGCATTGTTTTTGAAAAATTCTTGCTGAAATATTTGCGGGTTTGCCGTAAACCCATTACCTTTGCATTCGCTTTCACTTCAAAACAACAATCTTGTTAAGAGGTGCTCAAGCGAAAGTTCTTTGAAATGATGACACAGGCGAGGAGCAGCGGCCGCCGGATGTAAAGAAGGCGGTTGTCATGCCGAGAGT
>NZ_JACJJG010000113.1 GCF_016899855.1 Marseilla massiliensis | reverse complement strand
TCGTTTATCCATTTGTATAGATTTTATTATCACCCCCGTTACACCAGGACTCGGGCACTCAAATCTACACAAAAAAAATCTATAACAATAGGTGAACTAAGTGGTCAATACTATTTTGGCCAGAAGGGTCAATCATATTGTAGCCAAAGGGGACAGTCCTGCTTGGCCAAAAGGGTCAAAGTCGCGTGGCTTTTCCATCCGGCTCCACCTCGTTGCCCTTTTCATCCTCGTACCAGCAACGGTCGATAGATATGAGCTTGCCTGACCTGTCCTTGTAACGGAAGCCCTCCAGCTCCACGAACATCCTGTCCTCGTCCGTTGACACGTCGTTGCCTTTCTCGTCCACGAAGTCCAGCACCACGTTTCCTTTCTCATCTATGGCGTTGAAGTCGTCCCAGTTCCTGATGACGATTTCCAGCTTTTTTCCCTCGTGCAGGATAAAGCGCTTTAGTTTCTTGCCGTCCTTGAAGCCCACGGGGTGGAAGTTGACGAAGAAGTAGATGATGGCCGCGAGGAAGTTCTCCGCAGAGTTGGTGAAGAACGCCTCCGAGCCGCCTTTCTTGTCGCCGCCTCCCTTGTTGAGCGAGGCAAGGAGCGTGGCCGCCGTCTCCGAAGCCGCCGCGAGGTCGGGTATGTACTTGCGCTGTATGGGGTTGATGCGGTTGGAGTATTCCACGTCGGTGAAGTTCACCGTCCTGAAGCCGCAGTTCGGCGGCAGTTTCCCTGCCTTGCGGTTCTTGCAGAACTGGTAGAAGAGCGTCCTGGCGAGTGCCGGGTACTTGAAGTCGTACACCATCATGGCGAAGCCCTTGGCCGAGTGCTGCCGGATGAACGGGTCTATGACGCCGAAGGACTTTCCCGAGCCGGGCGTACCGAGGACGATAGTGCCGCGGAACGGGTTGATGATGTTTATCCAGCCACGGTGCATACGCTTCTTCCAGTAGTAAATCATGGGGATGTTGACCGAATACTCGTTGGCGACAAGGTTCTCCGACTGCTGGAAGGACTCGTTCTCGAAGTTGAAACGGTCCTCGCCGACCTTGTTGTTGTAATACTTGGCGATGCCGTCCAGCCCCTGGTGTACGAGCATCGTGCCCACGACCGAGCAGACGGCGTACAATATCCTGCCCGCAGGGAAACCGAACCAGCTCACGCCGAAGTCCATCCCGTGGAAGACGAAGCACAGCCCGACCAGCGTCAGCCCCGACAGCACCGGATAGACGACCATCGTGCGGACGTTGAACTTCAACGCCTTTTTCGCCTTCGTCCCGATGCAGACGATGCAGATGCACACTAATTCCGCCACCTTGCAACCCGACACGGTGTTGAACACCTTGAAACGCCCCAGCAGTTCGAGGATGAGCTGCGTGACGCGGTTGTCCGCCGTAACCGGCAGGTTCATCACGATTTCTATAATCAGGAAGATGTATATGCAACTGCGGAAGTAGTTGTACATCTGCTGTTGCTCCCTTGTCTCTTCAAAAGCCATACACTTGGAATTAAAAATTAAAAGTTAAAAATTAAAAATGAGGAATTGCCTCATACAGGGAACGCCATTAGAAGGGTATCTTCACCCCAAGCAGCAGGCCGTTACGGAACGTGTCGCCGTGCAGGAAGTTCACGTTGTTCTTCTGTATGACGGAGAACTCCCAGCCGTTCAGGAACACGTAGCTGTACTCGAAGCCGGCCTCCAGCCCGATGAAGAAGTCTTGTCTTGCGGCACCCAGCTGCGGGCCGAAGCGGAAGCGCAGCATCCCGTTCTTGTAGCGTGCGAGGCGGTGCTTGTACACCAGCCCGGCATTCCACCAGTAGCCGTCCCAGAAGCGGTGGCATACGGGTTTTTGCCAGTGGTTTCCGGCCTCGCCGTACAGCTCCACGGCATTGCTGTAGGTGAGCGGATGCTCGTAGCCTATAATTGCATTCAGCGAGGAGGGGAACTGGAAGCCCGCGCTCACCGTGAGCTTTCCCTGTGAATACGCGGACACGCAGAATGCCACGCACATCATCATTGTAAGGAGGATTTTCTTCATGGCTCAATGGTTTATGTTTATGTAGTAATGGTGAAACGGATAGGCGGACTTGCTTTCCAGCACGTCCGCACCGAAGCCGTCGGCGTTGAGGATGTCCTCGTACTCTATGGTCAGCGTGACGGTGCGGCCGCTTATCTGGCTCTCGGAGATTTCAAGCCGTAGGACTTTCTCTTCGGGGAAGGTCAGCTTGGGCAGCACCAGCACGTTGCGGTAGTCTTTCCTGAATTTCCTCGCCGAGTTGAGCGAGAACACCGGAGTCAGCTCGATGGTCTGCGAGTTGGTGGCCTTGGTCTCCTTCTTGTCCTCCAACTTCACACGCACCTCCTCGATGTCGTAGGGGATTTTCGTCCTGTTACGCAGCGAGTAGTCGATGAAGAAGTAGTCGCCGACGGAATAGATGTTGTTGACGGTCGCCCTTATACCATGGGCGTTTGACACAATCTGGTGGAACTTCCTCTTGCTGCCGTACACCGCCCAGGCGTAACGGGCCATTTCCGACACGGGCATGGAGACGCCAGGATTTACGTAGGATTCCGTGTCGCTGTAAGGCACATGGAAGATGGAGGCCGCCGAGCCCGGCTCCCGTGTATATACGATGTCGTACTGTGCGATGTGGCGTTCCCCGATGAGTGTCACCGTGCCCAGCAGCTCGTTTTCCTTGTAGTCCGCCTGTACGGAGTCGTTTGGCATGGACGGCTTGATGCGGACGATGTTGTCGGTGCATTGGTTCCCCATAATCCTGTCCGTGGAGATGTCAACCAGCTTTATGTTTTCCGGCATGACGATGTGCGTGGTCACTCCGTTGTTGACGAGTATTCTCTCCTTTGCCGGGGCGCTGCTGAAAATGCAGGCGGCAAATAATGTGGTAAAAAAAGTTCTTGCTTTCATATCTGTTTTCTTTATTCTTTTTCACCTCGCGTCATCGGAATTGATGAGATAGACGATGGTGTTGTACTTGATTTTCGCCTTGTTCCTGCGCATATTGGAGGACAGTGCGGACGTGGCTGAGTTGTACATGTTCTGCAACGCCTGGAGGGCGATGGCCTCGCCGGATATGCCCGAGCCGTAGCCTCCGTCCGATTCGATGTTGATGTCCTGCTGCACCACGCTGGATCCGGCATCCTTCACGAAGTCGCGGAACTCCGAATCCGGGACGTAGAACCCCTCCATGCCGTCGTTGTCGAAGACGGAGAGGTTGACCTTGATGAACCTGCCGCCCGTGAGTATGCTCGTGACCGCCGCACGGACGCGCTGCCCTCCGAAGCCGGTCACCGTTCCGTACAGGTAGGTGCCTTTGGCTATCCTCACGCCGCTTACCGTCACGTCGTCGAGGAGCTTGAAGCGCAGGCGCGTGCTCTCGCGTGCTTTCGTTGTCCGGTCAATCATGGCGCGGATGAGCGTGGCGTTCACCGCCGCGTCTTCCGCCCTGACGGTGTTGAACTTCCCAGCGTTTGCCTCCGGCGACTTGACGACGAGGTTCGGCCTGTTCCTTTCTTTCTCCTCCCGTCTTGCCTTCGCAATGGAGTCGGCCCGCTGCCGTTTCGCTTTCTCTTCCTCTTCAGGGCTTCCGAAGCCCAGCCCTTGCTCGATGGCCTTCTGCCGCTCGTAGCTGCGCCGCTGTATCTCCTCCAGGTCGCGGGCGAACTCCTCCTGGGCGGATGCGCCGCGTCCGGGCGCGCCGTCCCCGTAGGCATAGGAATTGATGTGACGCCTTGACTCCGCAAGGGAGCGTTCCAGCTCCTCCAGTTCCTGCTGCTGGCGGTTGCGCTCGGCTTCCGCCGCATCGATGCGGTCCAGTTCTTCCTCGGTGTACCCGTGTCCTATTCTCTCCGTGTCCGCCTCTTCCTCCCCGATGCCGGATACGGCTGTGAAGGCGTCCTCGTCGCCGAAGCGTCGCGACATCTCGTACATCTTGTCCCCGGCTTCCCCGGCATTCGCCTCCGGCAGCTCCATGTTGATGCGGTCTGTCGCCACCGCCTCCCCGTTTTCCGTGCTTCCGCCGCCGAAAGTCTGCATGACGAAGTAAACCAGCGCGCACAGCGGTATGAAGATGACGGCCGGGAAAATGTATTTTGGTTGTTTGAAATTTACCTTAATCATGTTTTCCGCTGTCTTTTATGAATTTCACGATGTTCTCAAGCTGCCTGTACCTCTCCACGATGTTCACCGAGTCGCCGTGCGACTTTACCGGTATGGCTATCATCGAGTCGAGTTCCCGGCGGATTTCCTGCCCCTTGGCGGTCAGCTCCTCCAGTGTCCGCCTGTGGATGTCCTTGTTCACCTGTATGGTGCGGAAGCCGCTGAATACCGGCTGCATGTCGGCAATCATACCCGTCTTGGGAATGTCCGGCTCCTTTTTTCCTCCATCAACGGCGACGTTCAGTACAAATACGGCAGCCAGTACGCCCACGGTGCAGGCGGCCGTCCGCTTCGGATGTTTCGCCGCCCACGAGTTGGCCAGCCTTATCCTTGCGGCAAGGCGGTATTTCGTGCCGACGGCCTGTATTCTCGGCCTGAGCCAGGCACGCATCATGTCGTGGGCTTTCAGGCGGCTTTCACGTAATGTCTTCTTCAAAGATTTCATATTTTTGGGTTTTACGGTTATATGGTTTTACGGTTAGCAGGTCTATTACGGCTTTATGGTTGTGAGGTGTTATGCCCTTTGGATCTTACGTCCAATCCGTATTACCTTACAACCTCCTGACCGCATAACCTGAAAAGTCAATAGTCCAGGTCCTTATTCTCGATGGTTCTCCAGTTGGTGATCAGAAGCCCGTGCGGGTTGTTCCGCGTCCTGGGCACGTTCTCGATGTTGCCCGTGGTGACTATCGAACGTTTCAGGTCGCGCGTGCGCCGCTTGATGAGCTGCGTGCCGTAGTAGGTGAACTTCCGTTCGTGCTCGTCGAAATTGATGGAGTCGCACATGATGGTGCATACCGCCGACGAGGAGATGATGTCGGAGTAGAAGCCGTTTTCGTCCATCGCCTGCTTCTGCTTCAATGCCGTGCCGTCCGCCATGTACATGGCCTTGCCGAGCGTCCACTTGATGTAGTCGTTGTCCGGCGGCAGGTTGAAGAAGTACTGATGGAAGAGCTGGATGTGCGCCTCCGCCTCCATGATGAAGTTCGCCTCCAATTTCGCGCGCTCGGCGAGGAACGGTATGTCCCCGTCGAGGACGTATATCTGCTGCCTTTCCTTGTTCACGAGTGAGACGCAGCACCACACGGTGAACCCGCAGATGAGCGCGCATCCGCCTACTACCGCCCAGACCGTCATCATGGCGAGCTTCGTTTTTTGAGCCAGTGATTCTATAAGCATATCCTTATCTGCATTTTTATGTTATATCTTTGATTTTAATCCGGTTGCCTATCTCCTGACGGACTTCACCACGGAACCCGCACCGCTCACGACGGAGCCGGCTGCGCTTCCTACGGCAGAGCCAGCGGCGGTCGTGATGCCCATCGCCGTCGAACCCGCCACGGAACCCGTACCTGAGCTTACGCCGCCCGGTATCAGCCATGAGGCCACTTCCGGCACGAAGCGTATGATGTAAGCGCCCACGAGCATTCCCATGGCGTACATGCAGTTCGAGCCGATACCCTGCAGGCCGAGCGCGCCTATCTGCGACCACGAGTTGACGGAGCCGTGCAGCAGGTGGTCGTAGGCCACGAGGTCCTGCTGGAGGTTGTACAGCAGGATGAAGTCGATGTAGTATAGGCACATGTAGGTCACGAAGCCCCACAGCGAGAGGGAGAGGTATTTCGACGTCCACTGGCTCCACGCCGAACTCCACGGCGGGGCGAGGGAAAGCGCAAACATGACCGGGCAGAATATCGTCATGATGGCCAGGAATATCCTCTGTGCCACGAGCATCCCGTAATACGACATCTGGAAGATAAGCTCGCCAACGAACCGGATGATGTCGTTCACCCACTCGCTGACTTTCGTCTCGGCGGCGACTGTGGCGCGCTGGGCGTAGTTGTTGATGGTGTTGCCTAAGTTCTCCACGTTGTATATGAGCTTGTCCCACCAGGAGGCGTCCTCGCCGATGGCGGCCACCTGCTTTGCCGCCGATATGGAGTCCTGCACGGCCCTGAGGCGTTCGAGGTACTCCCCCTGTTTCTGCGCCACCTTCAGCTCGAAGGTGGCAACCTCCTTGTTCTTGGACTGCGCCATCGCCTTTGTTGCGGATTCCAGTCCCTTGCCGGGCACCTGCAGGGCGGAGCATATCCACGACGAGGAGGAGATGCAGATGGAGATGCCGACGATGCGGAGCAGCTTCATCACGTCCATGCCGCGCCGTCCGAGCATCATCATCCAGCACTCGTAGGAACCCACGCATAGGGCGAGCAGCAGCCCTATGACCTTGGCCAGCCCCACGGCGTCGCCCAGCACGGCCACGTTGGGGAACGTCTCCATCGCGACGAGCAGCTTGTCAAGGCTCTCGTCGATGGCCGGAAGGCCGATGGTCAGCAATGTCGATAAAAGTGTCATGTCCTTTACTTGTTGTTTTTTTCAGTTCAATAATGTGTGGCTGCGACGGCGCACAAGTGCGCCGTCCTGCTAACGAGCACGCCCATCTCGGTTTTCGCGTCCTCGTAAGCCTGCTGCCGCTTCGCGTTCTCCAGTCCGTAGCCTATGCCTGTCTTGTGTATGTAGGCGATGCCCTCACAAAGCACCTCGTTCCGGCGGCTTAGCTCGTCCACCTGCCGTTTCAGCTTGCCGCCGCTCTTCGTCATACAGTAGAGCAGCCCGTCAGAGATGCAGGCCTGCATACGGTCGAACTCGTCCCGGTAGGAGGCATACGTAAGGTCGACAGACCGGTCCGCCTCGCGCAGGAGTTCCTCCTTGTAGAGTTCCTCGATGCGCACGCGCTCCTGTTCCGCCTTCTCGGCCTTCTGCCGTTGCGTCTCCTCGGCGGTGACGCGTACCGGCATGATGCACTTTACGTTGGAGTCCTCCTCCTTGAAGCGGACGCGGAAACCGGACTTGAAGCCCGCCCATTTCCAGTACATCTCCGCGCCGGAATATCCGTTGTGCAGGAAATAGTAGTACCAGTCGGGGGCGAAGTCCCAGGGGCCGTTCTCCATCGACTTCCATTGCTTTTCTTTCTCGCTGTCGTGCGTCGTGCCTTGTGCGGACAGTCCTGACGGTAGTCCGGCACAGGCGGCGCAGAGTATGGCGGCAATAAACGTCTTGTTTTTCATATCTTTGTTTTTATAATAAGAGGGAAAGGAAGGAATGATAAGCAACAAATCTTATCTATCCCTTTTTCCGCTCGTCCGTTAAACATTGTTCCATTTGTCAATCACTTTTTCCGCTATCGCGTCTTTCACTTCTGAGTTCAGTATCTCCCAGATGTAGTCGGGCTTCCAGCCGCAGTCCGTGACGAGGTAGCAGTACAGGTTCGCGTTGTCGATGATGTAGCGTGCCCTGTCGATGGTGGCCTTCAACGTCATCACGAGGTCGAGCTTCTCGTCCATGGAGGCCTTCATCAGGTTGATGCCGGAGGCGGCCACCGAGGCGTAAAGGGTGTAGCAGTGCTTTATCTCCCTCGATATGGCCACGTTGGCGTCCGCATAGTACCATGCCACGAAAGGCTTTTTACTGACGTTCGAGAACGTGTTTGCCGTGAAGTCCTTGTATTCTTTTACTAACTGGTAAAGGGAGTTGGCGGTGGACGATATGGCCCCGGCAAGCACGATGTACGAATAGGCGTTGTTCATCTTCGTGTCGAGCGCGGTGCGCACGTCGTTGAACTTCTCCGCGCCCTTCGTGATGAGCGACTGCTCGCCGAAACTTGCCGCCACACGCTGGAGGGCCTGGTCCTCGTCCTTCTTCACCGCCTTGTGCAGGGCTATCAGCGCCTCTATCGTAGGAAGGTCTTTCGGAATGATGAAGGCCGACGTCCTGACCGGCAGGAAAATGGCCAGCGCGAGAGCCGCACATACCATGACTGTCCGTTTCATAAACTTAATCTTTTTTTGCCGTTGCCTATACCTTATATTATATGTTCACACTGATGCCAGTCCTTTCCAGTCGAGCACGAGGCTTTCGACACGGGTGCGCATCGTCACCACGTTTGCCCAGCCTTCCGGGTCTATGGCAAAGAAGAGGTCGTTAAGCGTGGAGTACTGTGCCATCGCCTGCATTCCCTCCACCTTGTACCTTATCCTCATCAGGTCGGTGTAGATGGTGTTGGCCACCGTCAGGCGTTCGTTCCGGTCGAGGAAATTGTAGCCGTCGCCCCCGGTCTCCGCTGTGGCCTGTCCCTTCAGCGGGTTCTCCACCTTTGCGTTGCACACGATGTTCACGAAGTCAGCCACTAATTGTTGTGTTTCCGCGACAAGGTTCCCAAGCTCGTTAAGGCACAGGAGCTTGTTGGAAAATTTCGCCTTGCCCACGGTGCTGACGAGTTCGGGCACGCCCGTAATGATGTCGAGGGCGCAAGCGCCTATTTCCTTGTAATACGTGAGTTCGGTATAATAATCTTATGCAATAAGCCTGCTTTTATCAATGATGTCAATATTGAGTGACGGTTTCTTAGGAAGCAGGTTGTATGCGATAAGCCCTGCAATCAGGTTGGAAACAAAACCGTCAATGCTGCGGTGCCTGGTATGTTCAATGTAGCATACATTCTTGAGTTCGTCGTTGACGGTTTCAATGAGCGCCCTTTTCCGCAGCAGGATTTTGTCGTGCAGGTCCATGAGCGAGTT
>NZ_JACJJG010000112.1 GCF_016899855.1 Marseilla massiliensis | reverse complement strand
GTATGTTATAATAATTTATTTGCTTATTATGAATTATTTTGTACCTTTGCACCCGAAGATTATAAACGTTTATACAAAGATATGTCATTAAAATGTGGTATTGTGGGATTGCCTAACGTGGGCAAGTCCACGCTTTTCAACTGCGTGTCGAGCGCGAAGGCGCAGGCCGCCAACTTCCCTTTCTGCACCATAGAGCCTAACGTGGGCATGATTACCGTGCCCGACGAGCGGCTGACTAAGCTGGCCGAGATTGTACATCCGGGACGCATTGTGCCCGCTACGTGCGAGATTGTCGACATAGCCGGACTGGTGAAGGGCGCCTCGAAGGGCGAGGGACTGGGCAACAAGTTCCTCGGAAACATACGCGAGACCGACGCCATCATTCACGTGCTGCGCTGCTTTGACGACGAAAACATAACCCACGTTGACGGCACCATAGACCCGATACGCGACAAGGAGATTATCGACACCGAGCTGCAACTGAAGGACCTGGAGACCATCGAGGGCCGTCTGTCTAAGCAGCAGAAAGTGGCCGCCGCGGGCAACAAGGACGCAAAGGTGGAGGTAACGGTACTGGAAGCGTACAAGGAGGCGCTCGAACAGGGCAAGAACGCCCGCATAGTAGAGTTCGAGTCGAAAGAGGAGCAGCAGGCCGCGCGCAACCTCTTCCTGCTCACGGCCAAGCCCGTATTGTACGTTTGCAACGTCGACGAGGCGTCGGCAAAGGACGGCAACGACTACAGCCGCCGCGTAGAGGAGATTGCGAAGGAGGAAGGCGCCGAGGTGCTTGTCATAGCAGCCAAGACAGAGGAGGACATCGCGGGCTTCGAGAGCTACGAGGACAAGCGGATGTTCCTCGACGAACTGGGCCTGGAGGAGAGCGGAGTGAACCGCCTTATCAAGAAGGCCTACTCGCTGCTCGACCTGCAGACGTTCATCACCGCCGGCGAGATGGAGGTGAAGGCCTGGACATACAAGAGGGGCTGGAAGGCTCCGCAGTGCGCCGGCGTTATCCACTCCGACTTCGAGAAGGGCTTTATCCGCGCCGAGGTAATCAAGTACGACGACTACATCAAGTACGGCTCTGAGGCCGCCGTGCGCGAGGCCGGCAAGCTGGGCATAGAAGGCAAGGACTACGTAGTGCAGGACGGAGATATCATGCACTTCAGGTTTAATGTATAAATATCAAGTAGTTAGAGTAGTTAAAGGAGTTACCGCTCCCGTTGGTCGCTAAGTAGTTAAAGTCAAATGCCTTGACTATTAGCCATTTATTTCACATTACAAGCAAAAGTAATGACTTTAACTACTTTAACTACATTAACTACTTTAACTACTGAATAAATATGAACCAATTACTATCCATCCTCTGGAACCCCGACCTCGTGGCGTTCAGCATAGGGAGCTTCTCGTTCCGCTGGTACTCGCTGTGCTGGCTGCTGGGCCTGCTGGCGGCATACCTCATCGTCAAGCGCCTGTACAAGGAGCAGAAGATAAAGCCCGAGCTGTTCGACCCGCTCTTCATCTACTGCTTCGTCGGCATACTGATAGGCTCGCGCCTGGGCCACTGCCTGTTCTACGAGCCCGGCTACTTCCTGTCGTCATGGCGCCACGTGGTGGAGATGTTCCTGCCGATACACTTCATGGCCGACGGCTCGTGGAAGTTTACCGGCTACGAGGGACTGGCCAGCCACGGCGGCACCATCGGACTCATCATCGCCCTCTGGCTGTACGTGCGCCACACGAAGGTCAACCTCTGGCGCGTGCTTGACAACGTGGCGATAGCCACTCCAACCACGGCGTGCCTCATACGACTGGGCAACCTTATGAACTCCGAGATAATAGGCAAGGTAACCGACGTGCCCTGGGCGTTCATTTTTGAGCGCGTGGACATGTATCCGCGCCATCCGGGACAGCTCTACGAGGCCATCGCCTACGCCGTTTTCTTCTTCATCGGATGGTACATGTACCGCAAACGGCCCGAGCGCGTGGGCACGGGATTCTTCTTCGGACTGTGCATAACGCTTATCTTCACCGCCCGCTTCTTCATCGAGTTCACAAAGGACATTCAGGAGTCGTTCGAGGCCGACATGCTGCTTAACATGGGCCAGCTGCTCAGCATTCCGTTCGTCATCGTCGGCCAGCTCTGCATGTTCAACCGTCCGCTGATGAGACGGCTCGGGGCTGAGAGATAATCCAACCGCATACAGGCATGCAACCTACAGGCCGCAAGGCCGACCGAAACCACCATCCACAGCGCTTCAGAAGCCGCAACGGCATGTAATGCCGCCCGTTGTGTAACCAGTGTGTTTACAGACGGGAAAATAAGGCAGCGAGTGGATGGTGGTTTTACGTTTTTTTCGCTATATTTGTTTCACGAATACAGGAGGCGGTTCGGCAATGTCAAGTTAAAAAACTTTGTTTTTTTCTTGCCATTGCGCTCACCTTTCACTATATTTGCAGTGTGACAAATGGCCGCGGCCCGGCCTGATTCTACTGCAAAAACAAACAACAATGAGAACGTTACTGCTTATATTCTTCATCATCGCCGCCGCCCACGTGAGCGCCGACGACAAGTTTACCGTGGCCAAGAAAGACTCAGAGACTGGCCTGTGGGGATATGTCAACAAAGAGGAAAGCGGCCGTACCCTGTGGTTCCAGCGCGCCAAACGCGTATCGTTCGGCACTCTGGGCATAGGCGGCGGCTCGAAGAACGAACTGCTTACCCACGGATACGAGGATGAATGGGTTATCTCGCCGCAATACGAGGACGTGGCAAAGGAATTCTCTGAGGGGCTTGCCGCCGTGCAGCTGCACGGCAAGGTGGGCTATATAGACACGCTCAACAGGTTCGTCATCGAACCCAAATTCGAGAGCATGAAGAATCTTGACGGCTTCAGCCTCGGCCTTGCCGCCGTGAAGATAAACGGCAAGTACGGCTTCATTGACAAGAACGGGGCGTTCGTGATAAAGCCGATATACGAATACGCCGAGAACTTCCGCGACAACAAGCTCGCCACGGTGAAGCAGGACGGCAAGTTCGGCGCGATAAACCTTAACGGCGAACTGGTAGTGCCGTGCAAGTTTCCGCTCGAGGAGGCGATGACGAGCGTGCCGTTCTCTAACAAACCCTACCGCGAGGCTAAGGAGCAGGCGGCCAAGGATTACGCGGCGGGCAAATACGCCAGGACGCTCGACATAACAACAAAGGCGGCTGCCGAGGCCGACGCGAAAATCAACGGCGGCGGCAACGGCGAGACGAGAAAGATAACCGTGAAGGACGAGAACGGACTGAAAAGCGCCTATGCCGACGACGGCAGTTGCGTGCTCTCGCCGATATATGACGACATCGTGCCTGAAGACGACAACCTTCTGATGATAGCCCAGAACGGCAAATGGGGCGTGGCCGACGCCTTCGGACGCATAATAATCCCGGCAAAATACGACATCATAACTTACGACGACGGCGCCTCGATGATAGTGGCCGACACGGGCGGCAGGATAGGACTGTACCGCACGTCGGGCATGATGGTGCTGCCACCGTGCCTTGACGGCATTGACGAGTTCGTAGACGGCAAGGCGATAGCCTACATCAACTATGAAAGCGGACTGGTAGACACCAACGGTGAACTGACCGACAGCATTGTCGAAAAAGCCTTCCTCAAGGCTGTCAAGATGGACGAGAGCAACGCTCCGAGGCACGAAGTTACCAGTCTGTACAACCAGATACTGCTCGCCTGCCCCGACTTTGCCATGGCGCACAACAACATCGGCATAATGGACATCGAGGCCGAGGACTACAAGGAGGGAATGAACAGGCTGAAAGTGGCGCACAAGCTCGAACCTGAAAACACCGAGATAGCCGCCAACCTGAAACAGGCGAAGAAGGACAGGAACCAGCGCAGGTGGAACAGAATAGGCTCGGCGCTCGAAGTTGCCGCGGTAGTGGTTGGCGTGGCGACGACGGCCTACACCACGGTAGAGACGATAAAGCACGGCTCGTCGGGCGGAGGCGGTGGCTCGATGGGCGCAGGCGACATCGGAAGCGGGTCGGGAGGAGGCTCAAGCTGCGCCCAAATATTGTCCGAAATATCAAGATACGAGAATAAACTGGCCAAGGAAGCCAAAAGCACCGGCGGCAAAGCGGCGCACGAAGCGGGAAAGAATGCCGCGCACAGGATAGCTCCCGACATGGTGGACGGTTCGACGGCGATGGACCTGAGGGTAATAAACTCGGGCAAATCGCTCATGAGGACTTACCAGAAACGCATTGACGAACTGAAACGAAGGGCACGGAAGAAAGGCTGCCTGTAAACTTATACAACCGCTGCAGGGCGCCGCACGACAATCAACTAAGGCTCCCTACCCTGCCGGAACTTCTGCAACTAACACAGCAAAAGCTCCATGTCAACCACGTCGAGCCAGCGTCCGTGCTTATAGCCGACACTACGGAACAGCGACACCTGCTCGAACCCGAGCCTGCGGTGGAACGCTATGCTGGCCTCGTTCTCGCCCGTTATGCAGGCTATCAGCGCCTTGAAGCCGCGACGGCGGCACTCGTCAACGAGCTTTTCCATCAGCGCCGTGCCCGTGCCTTGGCGCGTTGCGCCGTGACGGAGGTAGATTGTAGTCTCGAGAGTGTTGGCGTAAGCGGCGCGCTCTTTCCACGGATGGGCGTAGCAGAAGCCGACTACCCTACCCTCTTCCTCGGCCACATAATATGGAAAATCAGGATATATACCCGCTATGCGGCCGCCCATCCGCTCTTCGGTAAGAGCCTCTGTTTCAAAGCTCTCAACCCCGTTGAGTATGTAACGGTTGTAAATCTCCGTGATTTGCGGTATGTCCTTAGTTTCAACCGGCCTGATCATGTTGTTTTTATTGAACATTTGTTATTTCATAAACTATTAGGCTTATTAGGCCTATTTGGCTCATTGGGCCTAATTAGCCTGATAAGCCTAATAGGCCTGATAGGATTACTTGCCAGTGACAATTTTCTTTATTTCGTTGAGCTTGTTGAGTGCCTCGACCGGCGTAAGGTTGTTGATGTCAAGGCCGAGAATCTCGTCGCGCACCTGGCTCAGCACGGGGTCGTCAAGCTGGAAGAAGCTCAGCTGCATGCCGTCGCCGCCGGGCGTTATCCTCTCAGCATGCACGGGCTTGCCCACCGAACCTACCTGAGCGTTGTCGGCCTCGAGCTGCTTGAGTATCGCCTCTGCGCGGCGCACTATGCTCTTGGGCATTCCGGCAATCTGCGCCACGTGGATACCGAACGAATGTTCCGACCCGCCGCGCTCCAGCTTGCGCAGGAATATCACCTTGTTGTCAACCTCCTTCACGCTTACGTTGTAGTTCTTGATGCGCTGGAAGTGCTTTTCCATCTCGTTAAGCTCGTGGTAATGCGTGGCGAAGAGCGTGCGCGCTGCCGCCTTGGGCCGTTCGTGCAGGTACTCAACTATTGCCCACGCTATGCTTATGCCGTCGTAGGTTGACGTGCCTCGGCCGAGTTCGTCGAAGAGAACGAGAGAGCGCGGGGTGACGTTGTTGAGGATATTCGAGGCCTCGGTCATCTCGACCATGAACGTAGATTCGCCCAGCGAGATGTTGTCCGACGCGCCGACACGGGTGAATATCTTGTCCACCAAGCCTATTTTGGCGCTCTCTGCGGGCACGAAACATCCCGTCTGGGCCATCAGCACGATGAGCGCCGTCTGGCGCAGCAGAGCCGACTTACCGGCCATGTTGGGACCGGTTATCATCATTATCTGCTGCCGCCGGTCGTCCAGGTAGACGTCATTGGGCACGTATGTCTCGCCCACGGGCAGCTGTGTCTCGATAACGGGATGGCGGCCCTGCTTGATGTCGAGCACAATCTCGTCGGCCTCTATCTGCGGACGGATATAGCGGTGCTGCTCGGCCGCCTTGGCAAACGAGAGCAGACAGTCTATCTTGGCTATGAGCGAGGCGTCGGTCTGTATGGCGGGTATGTACTCCTGCATGGCTATCACGAGCTCGTTGAAGAGCCTTGCCTCGAGCGCCAGTATCTTGTCCTCGGCGCCGAGGATTTTCTCCTCGTATTCCTTCAGCTCCTGGGTGATGTACCGCTCGGCCTGCGCGAGCGTCTGCTTGCGCACCCAGTCCTGCGGCACCTTGTCCTTGTATATGTTCCTTACCTCGAGGTAATAGCCGAACACGTTGTTGTATCCTATCTTGAGCGAGGCTATGCCGGTGGCTTCGCTCTCGCGTTCCTGTATCTTTAGCAGGTATTCCTTTCCGCCGGTGGATATCCGGCGCAGCTCGTCAAGCTCGGCGTTGACGCCGTCCCTTATTACCCCGCCCTTGCTTACCAGCTGCGGCGAGTCCTCGTTTATCTCGCGGGCAATGCGGTCGCGCAGGCTCTCGCACAGGCTGATGTTCTCGCCGATGCGGCGCAGCCCTTCGTCGCCTGCCGTCATGCATGCGTCCTTCACCGGCACGATAGCCTGCAGGGCAGTCTTCAGCTGCACCACCTCGCGCGGCGACACGCGGCCCACTGCCACCTTGGATATGATACGCTCGAGGTCGCCCACACGGCGGAAGCGCTGGTCTACGAGCTCACGGAAGTCGGGATGGCGGAAGAACGTGTCAACGATGTCGAGGCGGTCGGATATGGCCTTGGCGTCGCGCAGCGGGAACACGAGCCATCTTTTCAGCATTCGGGCGCCCATCGGGGTGACGGTGTTGTCGACAACGTCGAGCAGCGACGAGCCGTCGTCCTGTATCGGGTGCAGCAGCTCGAGCGAGCGTATTGTGAACTTGTCGAGCCTTACGTAGCGCTCCTCCTCTATGCGTGCGAGCGAGGTGATGTGTCCGATGTGCGTGTGCTGTGTCATCTCGAGGTACTGCAGTATGGCCCCCGAGGCCACAATGCCGCTCCTGAGATGGTTTACGCCGAAGCCCTTTAGCGACTTCACGCCGAAGTGCTTGAGCAGTTTCTGCTCGGCGGCCTGCTCGGTGAACACCCAGTCGTCAAGCTCGAAGGTGAAGTACTTGTTGCCGAAATATCGCTCGAACACGTCGCGCTTGCCCCTCTCGAAGAGCACCTCCTTGGGCGAGAAATTGACGAGCAGCTTCTCAACGTAGTCGTAAGAGCCCTCGCCGGTGAGGAACTCGCCCGTGGATATGTCGAGGAAAGCCACTCCGCAGGCCGCCTTGCCGAAGTTGACGGCGGCCAGGAAGTTGTTTTCCTTGTAGTTGAGCACATTGTCGGTCATGGCCACGCCCGGCGTCACCAGTTCGGTAATGCCGCGCTTGACGAGCTTCCTGGTCAGCTTGGGGTCCTCCAGCTGGTCGCAGATGGCCACTCGCCGCCCTGCCCTTACCAGCTTTGGCAGGTAGGTGTCGAGCGCGTGGTGAGGGAAGCCGGCCATCTCCGTAGGCGCGCCGTTCTGCTGTCCGCCGTTGCTGCGCCGCGTCAGCGTAATGCCGAGTATGCGGCTGGCGTCGACGGCGTCTTGCAGGTAAGTCTCGTAGAAGTCGCCGCACCTGAACAGCAGCATTGCGTCAGGGTGTTGCGCCTTGAACGAGAAAAACTGCTTCATCATCGGAGTAAGCTCATTGTCTTTTTTGGCCATAATTCTTTTTTAATTGACAAGTGACGAGCAAACAAGCTGACAAGGAGATTTCCTTTTCAGTCGACAAGCTAACGAACAACGAGTTGACAAAAGACGCAAATCTCCTTGTCTGCTCGTTGACTTGTCTGCCCGTCAACTCGTCTGCTTGCCTGCTTAATAAAACTTCGTGCAAAGTTACCAAAAAACGTGGGCATAAAAAAATATTCGTTTCGATTTAACGCGATATGAAAAACAGTACGGAGCCCGTATGCGTCAGCGATAGGGCCCCGTAAACACCAAAATAAAAACTAAAACATTACAACTACAAATATCCACGTTATCCTTTCATCTTTTCATCTTTTCACCTTTTCACCTTTTTACCTTTCCACTTTTACCTTTAAAATTTCCATTACGCTTGTTTGCCTTAGTGGTGCGCTTGGCCGTTGAAGGCTTAACGGCATGCCCAGACTTTTTGGCGGGCGTGGCCTTCACGGCGTGCGAGGTCTTCTTGGAATGGTTGCGCGAGCCTGTGCTGACGTTCACCCTGTTAACCACCTTCATCTTTCCGCCGCTTGAATACGTGCGGCCCTTATACCAACTCTTGCCCCCGTTGCTCCGCCAGCTGTGCCCGCCACGGTACGTAGCGTACACCTTCGGGCGGCCGTAGTACAGCCTGGAGCGGTCGGCGTAGCGCGAGTATATGCGGTAACGGAAGCCCGAGCTCCAATATACCGGACGGTAGAAGTACTCAATCGTGCAGTACCGGCCGTACTGCGCCGCTGTGAGCACGTAGCCCAGGTCAAGGTTGCGCCTGTACCAACCCGTGTCGTACAGGTCGGCCTGGGTCGACAGCGACACAAGATAGTCGAAGTTTATTTCATATACTGCGTTATACTGGCTCTCGGTAAGTCCCAGCTCATAAGCCATCTTGTCGGTGAGGAACAGCGCCTCGCGCTGCGCCTGTGTGTAAGTCATCGCCTGCGATGTCATCACTGCGGTGAGCATTGTCACCAGATAGAGTATAGTCCGTTTCATGGCGTTGTCGTATTAACTGTTATCTCACCGGCAAAGGTATGCATTATTTTCCCCCTGCGCAAGGCGAAAACCCTACCCTTTCAAGGGAAAACCCTATGAAAGGTGAAAAGGTGAAAAAGTGAAAGGGTGAAAA
>NZ_JACJJG010000111.1 GCF_016899855.1 Marseilla massiliensis | reverse complement strand
AAAGCAATTGTCTTAACTCCTTTACTCCATAACTCCTTAACTCCTAAAATTAAGAATCAAGCATACGAATGCATACCTCCCAAGAAATAATTTACTCCGAAGTAAGTCATGACAAGGGTGAGGAAAGCAAGTGTCATGAATATATGGTAGCCCATCGAGCGGCGGAGGAAAGGAACGGAGGCGGCATGGGCGGCCACGGCGTAGACCATGAGCGTTATCAGGCCCCACACTTCCTTTGCATCCCAACTCCAATAAGCGCCCCACGACACGTTGGCCCATATCGCGCCGACGAATATCCCGACACCGAGCAGCGTAAGGGCGGGGTACAACAACAGGCGCGAAAGCAGCGCGAGAGAGTCTAACTGGCCGTCAAGTTCTACGGCATTACGCCCCCGGACGAGGCGCAATATGATGGCTGTCAGCCCGCAGATGAATGTCAATGAAAGCAGGGCGAACGACATCATGATGACCGACACATGGACACTGAGCAGCGGAGAGGAGAGCACAGGCATGATATGCGTTATCTGCGGGTCCATCTGGTTGATGTGCGACACAAGGAGGAAGAAGCCCGACATGAGGAAACCGAACGGCAAGGCTATGCGGAAACGGCGCGCGGCGACGAGGGCAAGCACCATGACAAACCACGCCATAAGCAGCATTGTCTCGTATCCGTTGGCCATAGGAACACGCCCGCCGACTATCCATCGCAAGGCTATACACGCCGTAAGGGCGAGTAACGAGAGGCCGAGCAGCGCACCTCCGACAACCGGCACTGCCCTAAGCAGCGCCTTATCAGGCCTATCGGGCTCATCAGTCTTAACAGGCCTAATGAGCCTGACAAGCCCAATAATAAGCAAAACCACGCCCAGCGTGAGGTTAACCATAAAGAGGATTGTGGCGAACGGTATGGCGTTATATAGCCTTTCGGCCTTCACCTGCGCGGCGGAAGGCAGCGAAGAGCCGCCGTTTAACTGCTGGTATTTCAGCATTTTATCAAGTATTTTGTCCACATTGCCGTAGCTGCTGGCCAGCACTTCCCCGTAAATCAGCGAAAAAACGTTTTGCATGTACTTGCGGTGAGCCTCGTCGACGAGCGTGTCGGTGATGTTCTCGGTCGGCGAATACCACGTAGTCTTGCCGCCTGAAGTAAACGGAAAGACGCGCAGGAGCGTGCCGCGCCGAAGCTCCATGACCATCATCAGACGGTCGTCGATGTCGGCAACCTGCTTGTGGAACTTGCCGTTATGCCCGTGGTAATACTCGTTGAGGTATGGACCGAGGATATATCCGCCCATCACCTGATTGAAGAACGTATTGACAGAGCACCGCCCCGGCAGCTGAAGCGCGTCGCGCAGGGGTCCGTTCTTGACGCGGATTATCGGCTCGGCGCTCCACTCGTCGCCGTAAAAGATAAAGCCGGCGAGCACCTGCTCGGGCGTATAGTCCCCGTAACGGGCGCTGCCGCAGAGCTTCTTGGTGAAGTCGACGGCGAACGTCTGCAGCGGGCACACACGGTCATTGTACAGAATATTGAGCCGTCCGAGACGGTCGGCAGTCTCGCGCGGCAGGGTATTGGCCGCCCCCGCGGCTTGCGACATGGCGCATACCGCCATGACGGAGAGCACCCCGCGCCTCATCATGTCGCTCTTGAAAAGACGGCGGAAGGCCCCTTTCGGGTCGACAAGCAGCCACACGAGCGAGAGGAACAGCAGCGCGTAGCCGGCGTAAGTGACGGGAATGCCCCACGGGTCGGAGTTCAACGCGAGTATGCTGCCGCGCATGTCGGGGTCGTAGGATGACTGGTAGAAGCGCACGGAGCGGTACTTCCACACGTTGTTCATCGACACTTCGGCGCGTTGAGTGGCGCCTCCGTCGGTGATTGTAAACCGTGAAACGTAGTCGGCCTCGGCACGTGTGCCATCGTGATATTTCACGTCGAACGACTCAAGGCGCAGCTCGAACGGCAGCTTACGCTCAACGACGTCACCCCCGGACACGTTCTCGTAATACGTCGACACCGTTTCGCCCACGCGCAGGCGGACAGCTCCCTGCCACGAAGTGACATGGGTAAGCAGCGCGCCTGCAAGTATGACGGCAAACGAGAGGTGCAGCAACACGACCGACGCACGGCGCACACGGCGGCCAACGAAATACGCAACGGCAAGCAGGGCAAGCACGGCCCACAGGCCGACGAACCACCACGAGCCGTAGACTGACGCATGGACAAACTCCGTGCCGCGGAATTTCTCGACGAATGTCGCCGCCGCCATTACCACAATGACGAGTATGTATAGCGCAAAAAGTATTTTCTTCAACATCTTGTCCACTTTGTTATAAACATCAGCGCATGACCGCCAGCAAGACTACATTTCGTCGGCGGTTTCGCGAAAGGTGGCCTTTCACGTATCAAAAGGCCACCTTTTACCGCCCGAAAGGCCGTCTTTTAGAGGCTAAAAGACGGCCTTTTGCAAGGCAGATTGTAATTAATTGATTATCAAGGAGATAGGAATAATAAGCCAGATAAGCCTGATGAGCCTAATAAGCAAGGGCTGACTGACAGGTCTCGCATTAGCCACATTCGGCTCATCCGTCCCATTAGGCCCATCATTCCCCCACCCTTAAATAGACTGCAGGAACTTAACCACTGCGTCGCGGTCGGCCTTCGACAGGTTGTAGAACTTCTCCGCCGAGGAGTACGCATGGCTCTTCTTGCTGTACGCATGCCACATTATGGCCTCTACCTCGTTGCGTGCGCGACAGTCGTGCAGGCGGTCTTCAGCTCCGGTGTTGACCCTCGACAGCCCGCGCCCCCACAAAGGAGTGGTACGGCACCATGACCCGTGTATGTCGTTCTTCATGTACAGCTTGTGCTGCATCATGTCGCTGTACGGCCAGATAGTCTGGTTCTGGTATCTCGGCAGCGGTTTGTCAGCGATACACTCGGGCGTCCAGTAGTTGTCGTCGCCGGTCTTCCACGACGGGCGGTGGCAGCTTGCGCAACCCATCTCCATGAACAGCTCCTTGCCACGCTGCACGTCAGGGTCGTTAAGGTTGCGCGCACGCGGTATCGACAGTCCCCTGTGCCACACCATGAGGGCATAGAACTGGTCGGTAGTCATGTCCGGCTCGAAGTTATACCACTGGTTGTCAAACTGGTTGGTGTTAGGACTCAGCAGGTTAAGCACGGCCTCGGCTATCCCTGCATCAGTGCCGTCGGCATAGTAAGGCGATGTAGGGTCGGCCTTGATGGCGCTGATTACGTCGCTGTTCTCCGACATAGCCTTGGCCCATGCGTCGGTAGTGTACAGCTTAGGACGGTCGGGACGGCTGACGTTGGTGATGTTCCACACGGCGTTAGCTCCTGGTCCGTCCTGCAGAGTGGCACGTGTCAGCGCGTAAGTAAAGCGCTTGACCATCCTCGACGGGGCCGCGCTGCCGTCAGCCAGCTGTCCGGCGCTGCCGAAAGTAGTGTACCACGCGCCCGACGCGAAGTCGTTTGCGGCGGCATCCCAGAAGTTCGGGTTGACATATTCAGAAACGTCAAGCCCCTGTTCCCTGTAATACTCGGCCGTACTTGCGTACTGCTGCCTTATATCATCCTCCTCAATGGCGTCGAGCAGACCCGTACCTATGATACCGATGGTCGACTCAAGACGTATTTCTATGTCCTCGGGCTTCGGGTTAGTGTTGAAAGCCGACTGCGGAATGCTCAGCTCAGGATATATCAGCTCATACTTCTCGCCGTCAGGAAACTGCAACGGCAGACCGCTCTCCATGGCTGTAACCTTGTTCCACGACATCTGTATCTGGCTCTCGTCGATAGGCGGCAGGAAGGGCGACGTGGCCTGCGTCTGCGGCATGGCCGTCACTTCGCTTATGTAAGGACCGTCGTTTGAGCCGGGAGAGTCGGGATGATAGATTACCAGCAGGTATCCATTGCCGTTGCCGTAGGCAGTAGTGTATGTGTCGAAACGCTTTCCGTGGCCGTAGCTCGGATGGCAGTCAAGACACGAACGGCGGGTGCTGGCCGGGCCGAGACCCTTGAACGGCGGCGTACTGATAGTGACACTGCGCTCGAAAATCTGCTCGCCTTCGTTGAAAGCGTCCATCAGTCCTTGGGCATCCGTTGCCGGAGTCTCGTCCTCATAACATCCGGCATAGACGTTGTCGGTAGTTCCAAGCGTTCCGCCGGGATACCACTCCTCGGCAGTAAAGTTGCCCTGCGCCGTACCGACGTATTTCGCATCTGTCTCCACATTAAGCGTCTCTACCTCTTCGTCGGTACAAGCCGACAGCGCGAATACGGCAGAGGCAAGAATAAAAGGATAAAAAATGTTCTTCATATTACAATTTTTTTATAAATGTTTTTGTACTATATCGTCCGCTTTAAAGTAAAAGCAGCGCAGCCATGCGCCTGCATGCGCGGCATGTACACGCGCCACAGTCAGCACAGCTGCAAAGCCAAGCCCTATCGACAGGCTCATGTCCGATTACAATCCCTCAATCCACTGGGCCGCGTTCTGCAGCTCGTCGTTAAGCAAGTCGACTGCCTCCATTGCGTCGCCTGCCTGCTGTGCTCCTGGATCATCAACGAAGGCAATGCCGCTGTTGACACAAGTCGTCAGCTTGGCAATGGCATCGTCAAGCGCGGACTGCAAGGCGTTCAATCCGCTGTAATTGTTGTTCTCAAGGAAAGTCATGACTGAATTTGCATCGGGAGTAGTCTGGTCGATGTTGCCGTAAAGACTGTTCTTTATGCTGTAAATGTTGTCACGGTAGTCGATGTACGATCTCTTGCTGTACGGCGACTCGATGTAGTCTATCGCATCGTCCTGTCCTCCTGTGCCGGTAGCCACACGATAAGCCTGCCCTATCTTCTGGCTGGCCACCTCGTTGGCAATGTTGCCGCACCCAGAAGCGCCTACAAGGGTTACAAGAGCAGCCGTAATGGAGGCGTACGAGCTGCCGTCAATTCCGGCGAGGAGCATGTCGGCGCCATAGTAATAACCGTTATTGTCAAGCGCGTGGGTCCATACGCCAAGCTCAGCGACACGCGATATGTGGGCAGTAGCAGCCTGCTGGCCAAGCCATGACACCTCAAGGCGGTAACAGTTGTCGCGCACGTCACCCGCAACCGCTACGAGGAAAGCCAGCTCGTCCTTGCATTGTACCGTGACGTTGGCAAAGCTTGAATGGTCTTCCGTTCCGTCATACACCGACGCCTTGCGCGGAGCGCCGTCGCGGAAGAGCACGAACTCTATGCCGTGGAAGCCGAGGGCAGTGTCAAACTCACTGTTATGCTGATTGACGAAGGCTATCGGGTCGTCGCTGTAAAGCCCCGCCACCATCGTGGAATTTGACAGGAAGTTGGCCATCTGGCCCTGGTCGAGAGGCCATGAGTCCATGTGCGGGTCGATATTGAAGTCGGTAGCGGCGCCGAAAAGGAACGCCTCGCTCTTCTCCCAATACTCGCGCGCCGTCTTGAAAGCTTCGCATGCGGCCTCAACGTCGGCGTCGGTCAGTGTGCCGGCGGTATGCTTAGACTGCACGTTGACAGCCTCGTTGTAAAGGTCGTCGGCACTTGCGGCAAGGTTTCTGTACGTAGGATACACCACGCCATTGATGTACTGTTCGGCCACGTCCCACATTTCGGCCTGCACGCCGGTCCAGCGGTTGTCGATTACTGGGTTCTCACGGTCACCCCCGAGACCGGGAGTGTCATCGTCACTGCACGATGTCAAGGCAAACGCTCCTATGCAGAACATTGCCAGAAGGTTGGTTTTCATTTTCATATTGCTGTTTGTTTATGGTTTAAATACTTGTCAATCAGAGGAAGAATCCCTCGTAAGCCACTCCTATATTCAGTGCCGGCTCGTCGTTATACTGGCTCTTGAAGAAGCGATGGTTGTACTCGGCCTTGACCACTATTTGCGGAACGGGATAATAGTTGACGCCCGCCGCCACGATGTTCTTCTTCGTATATTGGTTGGCCATGCTGTTAATGTAAGAGTCATAGTACTCGTAATGGCCGAAGACATACAGCTTCTGGCCGCTGCGACGCAGCTTGTTGAACTGCGAGAACACGTCGTATCCCGCCTCGATACTTACCGCCACGGCATGCGAACCGAAGGCTGTCTTGCGGTATGGCGACGTGCCCGACGACTGGTTTGCCTTGATGGCGCTGATTGCCTGGGCGTCGCTTATGTAGCCGTAGTCGGCATATCCGCGCGCAATCCAGTTGTGGTCATTGTACGTGAAGTCGAACGAGCCGAGGTAAATGTTGCCCTCTATGTCCTTATAGCGGTTGCCGTCGGTCTCGAGGTCATGGGGAAACGTGTTGTGCATTGTCTTGCCGTAGTATCCGCTAAGGCCCAGGCGCAGGCCAGGAATGGTGTAGTTGTCGATACGTGCAAGCAGTCCGAACTTGTTGGCAACCTCAAACTCCCATGGGCTCTGGGCTCCCTTGCCTATCCAATACGTGCGGTCGAACATCATGGCGTCAAGCCCTCCGGTGAACTGAACCTCATAACGGAAGTCGCCGGCGCGTCCCCAGAATGATATGCCGGTCTGGTGCCACGTGCTGGGAATTATCGTCCGCTCGCCCTCGGGACGGTAAACGGTGAAGAAATTGAGCGGCTCGTGGTGGGCGTTGGTCAGTCCGAAGGGCAGCACTATATGCCCGAAGCGGATGTTGGCCCATGGCGCAAACGACTTCTGCACCCAGAACTGTTCAAGCTCCACCTCGCCGCCCTTCTCGGTCTCGGCCTCCCATTCGCCGCCTTCCTCGGCCTCCTTCTCTATCGCGCCGCCGCTGCCGCCGTGCTCAAACTCTATTTCCATACCCATCGACCAGCCCTTGCCGAAGTCATATCCTACGTAAAGCACGGCGTGGGGTATGTCGAAACGGCCGTGAGAAGGGTCGTTCTTATAATACGAAGGGTTGGAATAGCGGAACGGGTTGTCGCTGTAGAAGTTGCGTGAATAGGCTATTTCGCCGTATCCGCCTATGCTCAGGCGGTTGCCCTTGGCGTGCTGGTAAACGCTGTCGGAAGCCGACACTTGCGCCACGGCGGTGCATGGCGCAAGACAGCATGCCGCAACGGCACAGGCAGATAAAATTGTCTTGATTGTTCTCATTTTGCAAATTTTGATGTTTATTGTTACTTTTTCCGTTGCAAAAGTACAACAACGGCAAAATGTTAGCAATACTTAAAAATCGGTAAAAATTATCCACCGCCATCACACCGGCCGATAACCAGTTATGGGGATACGCCACACGCCGAAAAAAGAACACATTGTCCCGACGACGAAACAGGTTGGCCTGTTTTTCTGGTTGCGGCCGTCAAAAGGCTTTTAGGCCACCGGAAGATACCGAGAAATGGGTATCCTGCTGACATACCGAAATGTCGGTATAAGGCGGCATGGCCGAGGCCACGGGAGAGGTAATGTAAGATTATCGGAAATGACACCAGCCGACTAACAACAAGAGGTGGCCTTTCGCGATGTAAAAGGCCACCTCTTGGCATATAAAAGGCCGTCTTTTAGAGGCTAAAAGGCGGCCTTTTGGAAAAACATTGAGTATCAACGAGTTATGAATATGCCACGTCAGGTATTGCCTGATGGCTTCCTACGGTTGCCGTGCGACAGCCTTCTTATCCACAGATAGTAGCCGGTAAGCGGCAACATCGCGCCCAGCAAAGCGGCGAGAAACCACAGTACGCGCGTGAAAATCCCGCCGAACGTGCCCGCATGAACGGAGTAAATCCATCCGCGGAGCTTGCCCGAGGGCGCGGCGTCGGCATATTTTACCGCCGAGATAATGCGCCCCGTATGCCTGTCGAACGTGTATCGGTCGGCCGCGCGGCTGTTGCCAAACTTCGAGAACGCCACCGAGGCCGTACCGTCTCCAACGGTTATCGATGCCGAATGGGGGTTGTCCGCACGCAGCCTGTCATACACCTGCTGCCAGACAGCAGGCATTGCTATTGCCACGCGGCGCCCACCGGCCTTGCCCTTACGGTCCTTGCCGCCGCCGTTACTGCCGTCATTGCCCCCATGGGCGCCGCCCTTGGCCGTCGTCTCGACACCAAACACGGAGTAAAATGCCGAGCGGTACCACGAGAACGACCACGTAAGGCCGGTCAACGCCATGGCCAGCAACAACAGCAAGGCATACATGCCACCCGCCACGTGAAGGCTGTGCCACAGGCGGAAACGCCCCTTGCGTACGCTGACTTTCAGGCTATTACGCAACGCGCGGCGCGTCTTTGGCCACCATACGGCCACACCCGACACCAGCGCTACTACAAACATGATGGTCGATACGCCCACGATTATCTTGCCCCATGCCGGCCTGCCCTCGGGCCGCCCGTCGTCGAGCAGCCAGCGGTGGAGCCTGAACATGGTGGCGAAAAACGCCGGACGCTCCTGCCGCCCCTTCACTTCGCCGGTGTACTGGTCGACATAAACGGCGGCACGCTTGGGCTTTGAGAGGTTAACTTTATAAGCTTCCGTAGGGTCGCTGCCGACAGTAACTCCCGTGACGCGCACCCCCTCGGGCTGCATTCGCGCAACTTTCGCCGCAACGACGTCAACGGGCAGAGGGTCGCCGGCGGCCTTTTCCACCTTATATATATCCTCGCCGAACAACCGTGTCAGTTCCTTCTCGAACACAAGCATGGCGCCCGAGAAGCATATAAGGGTAATGACTATGCCGAACGGAACCGACAACCACAAGTGAATTTTCCTGAAAAAACGTTTCATTTGAATAAGGTTTTACGGTTATGCGGTTTTAAGGTCGCACGGTTATGGGGTTATGCGGTTTTAAGGTTATACGGTTATTG
>NZ_JACJJG010000110.1 GCF_016899855.1 Marseilla massiliensis | reverse complement strand
GCCTCCGTCTCCAAACGCGAGTACGCAAGCGCCTTCTCCAACTCGCGCACGCGCTTGCGCAGGGCCGCGTTCTCATCCTTGTAATCTTCCTTGCTGCGTCTTGCCATGTCGTCGTATTCTTCTTCCAACGGCAAAGATAAGGTTTTCTCACCATACTTTGACTGCCATGACGACAATAACGTCGGATTACACAGGCCATACTTCTTTGCACACTTGCGCTTGCTCATGCCTGACGAGTAATAGTCACGAAGGACGCTCAATTTGAACTCCTCGCTGTACTTTGTTGGATTCTTTCGCATTGTTTTACACATTTTTTATTGTTCATAAATGTGTCAACTTTTGCCAGGACAAGACAACCTGATTTACCGCCGCCCGCATTCAATAAGCGAACAAGACTGTCCCGTATTACTCATCAGGCGCCGAATTAGGATTTTCCCTACGCCTTTTAGGGATTATCCCATACCGTTTTTAACCGATAATTATTAAATTTGCAACAGTAAAGAAAACGTAAGGAGGCTGTCATGAACAGATATGCTATATTGTCGTTAAGCGCCGTAATGCTGCTCACTGGCTGCGGCACGTACACCGGCTCGGGCGCCATCACGGGCGCAACGTTCGGCTCCGTAATCGGCTCCGCTATCGGAGGGATAAGCGGAGGGCCGCGCGGCAGTGACATAGGCACGCTGATAGGCATGGCGGGCGGCGCAGTGGTGGGCGGCGCAGTGGGCACGCAGGCGGACAAGAAGCAGCAGGAATACAGGGAGGTGAGCGACGCGCGCTTCGAGCGTAAGTACCGCGAACACCGCGAGGCGGCCACCCGTGGCAACGACGTTTATGACGACCGGAGCGGCGAGTATTACGAAGACGAGAGCGGATTCGACCCCGAAGGACGTGGCGACGACGTGCTGTACGACTTCAACGGCTCCGACTATACCGGCGACTACACTGCCACCAGCCCTAAAGACGTGGTTCCGTCGATACGCTACGACAACATAAAGACGACCGAACGGCGCACGGACAAGCCGCTGGAGGTGCGCAACGCACGCTTCGTAGACGACAACCAAGACCGCAGTATCAACCCCGGCGAGCTGAGCAAGGTAATCTTCGAGGTGTACAACAAGTCGTCAGAACCTGTGTACGACGTGCAGCCCATGGTAGTCGAAACTACCGGCAACAAGCGCATTCACATATCCAACACCATCCACGTCGAGAAGATTCTGCCGGGCAAGGGAGTGCGTTACACGGCGATGGTGAAGGCCGACAAGCGGCTCAAGAACGGCAGCGTAGCCTTCCAGGTGTACGCCGTAAGGGGCAATAACGTGATGGCCTCGAACGTAAGCGAATTTCATATACAAACTGTAAAATAATCATATCGCAACATCTTAAAGGCGGGCGGGCAGACATAAGACATCTGTCCGCCCGCATGCTTATGCGCCGGAAACGGGTGAAGGAGCGCCGTACATCCGACAACCGCGCCCTCCGCTCCATTAAAGAACATGTTAAAGAAACAAGTCTTAACGAACATTGAGTTCACGGAGATTCATTGAAAATAATGTAAATTAAAGGTTAAAATTCTGCTATTTGTCCTTACTTTTTACGGGAAAACCGTACTTTTGCAGCGCAACAACTTAAAAAAATGATTTTATTTTATGGGTAGACATTTTATAGTATGCATATTGTCGACCATCGTTTTATGCTCTTGCGGCTCGACAAAAAGCATGACTTACCTACAAAAAACAAGTACGGACAGCGTTGTAACGGCCGCCAAGGCACAGGAGATAAAGTTACAGCCATACGACAAAATCTCAATAGTGGTAAGCAGCCGCGACCCCAAGCTGTCGGCATTGTTCAATCTTCCGGCAGTGTCAGGAACCGTCGGCAATAATGACTCCGTAAGCGTAAACGGCGTGGCCAAGTACACCGTTGACGGCAAAGGCAACATCGACTTTCCCGTAATAGGCAGCCTGAGCGTAGCCGGACTGTCGCGAGACTCTATATCCAAGATGATAAAACGGAGACTGGCCGACGGACAACTCCTGGCCGACTGCGTTGTAACCGTAGAGTTTGTCAACCTTGGCCTGTCGGTGCTCGGCGAGGTAAACGCTCCAGGACGGTACAGTATTGACCGCGACTGCATAACGATTCTCGACGCCATAAGCATGGCAGGCGACATCACACGGCACGGCAACCGCCGCAAGGTAACGGTGATGAGAACCGAGGACGGAGTGCAGAAATCATACACGCTGAACCTTCTGTCGGCTGAAGACGCGCTCTCGTCCCCGGCATATTACTTGCGGCAGAACGACATAGTGTACGTTTCAAACAAATGAAAAAGGTAAAACAAGACATTATGGAAACAAATCCCGTTACACAACAAACAGAGGAAACAACGGAAGAAATCAGCATACGCGACATCCTTATATCGTGCGCGAGCCACTGGCGATGGTACGTTGCAACGGTAGTAGTAGCCCTGGCGGTGGCCGTACTGTACATAAAGAAGACGCAACCCGTGTACAAGCGCGACGCGTCAATCATGGTTCTCGAGCGCAACGACAAGCCAACCGTGCTCAACCAGCTGCTCAACGACTACGTAGACTTCGGCTTCTTCGCCGACAACACCAACGTAAACAACGTGATAGCGGCCATCAAGTCGCCCGACGTAATGTCGGAAGTCGTTGACCTGTTGGGGCTTGACGTGTCATACACAACCCGTGGAACATTCTACGACAAGACCCTTTACGGCAAGACGTTGCCCGTCAAGGTGGTGTTCAGGGACATCCCGAAGGACGAGACTGCGTCGCTCCACATCAGGCTGGAGAAGAACGGCGGCATAAAAATGTCTGAGTTCGTAAAGAACGGTAAGCCTCAGAACTCGTACGACCTGACCTGCCACGTGGGCCAGACCGTCAACACTCCGCTTGGCCGCCTGACGATAGAGAGACAGCCGCACTACCCCAGCGCCGTGGCCGATAACGACGAGATAGACGTGCGAAAGAGCGACAACGCCTCGGCTACGGGCCGCTTCCTGGGCGGGCTGTCGGTTGAGATCGGCGACAAGAAGTCTACCATACTCGACCTTTCATACAACGACGTGTCCGGCAAAAGGGCTGAAGACATCCTCTCGGCCGTCATCGACATATACAACAAAGTATGGATGAAGAACCGCAACGAGGTGTCTGCCGGGGCAACGAAGTTCCTTGACGAGCGCCTCGCCATCATCGAACGGGAGCTTGACAACGTTGACAACGACATATCAAGATACAAGAGCAAGAACCTGCTTCCTGACGTGGAGAAGGCCTACAGCCTGTCGATGGAGCGCGCTGACAAGAACTCGGCCATCCTGCTCGACCTCAACACGAAGCTCTCCGTGGCAGGATATATCCGCGACTACATAACCAACCGGGCTAACACCAACCAGCTGCTGCCGGCCAACATGGGCCTTGACGACGGCAAGACAGACGGCCTTATCGACAAATACAACGCCCTGCAGCTGGAGCGTAACAGCCTGATGGTCAACGGAGGGAAGAACAACCCGCTGGTGAAAGACATCGACAAGGCGCTCAACCAGCTGCGCCGCTCGGTCATAAGTTCGATAAACAACATGATAGTATCGCTCTCGACACGCATCGGCCACATACAAAACGACGAACAGAAGACCAACACCGACATATCCACCAACCCCACTCAGGCCAAGGAACTGCTGGCCGTCGAGCGCCAGCAGAAGGTGAAAGAGGCCCTGTACCTCTTCCTCTTGCAGAAGCGGGAGGAGAACCAGCTGTCACAATCGTTCACGGCCGACAACACGCAGATCGTGAAGTCGCCCACCGGAAGCAACGTTCCGCTGAAGCCGAAGAAGGGCATGATAATGCTCATCGCCCTCGTAATAGGCCTCGCTTTGCCGACAGGGGTAATCTACCTGATGGAGACCACCAACAACAAAGTGCGCGGACGCAAGGACATCGAGGACAACCTTACCGCGCCGTTCGTGGGCGAAATCCCGTTGGTAGAGGAAGAGAGAAAGGGCCTGTCGGCGTTAAAGCCGGCGCAGGAGAAGGCCTACGGCATAGTGGTCGAGCACGGGAACCACAACCTGATAAACGAGGCTTTCCGCATAGTACGCACCAACATAGAGTTCCTTACGCCGCAAGGCAACGGCGCAAGCGTGCAAATGCTGACATCATACAACAGCGGAAGCGGCAAGACCTTCCTTGCGATGAACATCGCCACGAGCCTCGCCATCAAGGACAAGCGTGTGCTCGTGATAGACGGCGACCTGCGCACCGCAGGCCTGTCGCGATACATCGGCAACCCGAAACTTGGCCTGAGCAACTACCTCGGACGGCATACTGACGACATCGACTCGATAATCTGCCACTACGAAACGTGCCCGGGACTTGACATCATGCCGTCGGGCGTCGTGCCGCCCAACCCCGCCGAGCTGCTCGCTTCCGACCGTTGGCCGAGGCTGTTGGCCGAAATGAAGAAGCGGTATGACTATATCTTTGTTGATTGTCCGCCCATTGACGCCGTTGCCGACACGTCAATCATATCGCACTATGCCGAGCGCACGCTGTTCGTTGTACGTGCCGGAAAGCTCGAAAGAGCCATGCTCGCCGACCTTGAGAAGCTGTACCGGAGCGGCAGACTGAACAACCTGTCCGTCATTCTCAACGGAACACGCAACGCCGGAACACCCTACGCCTACCGCTACGGCTACAGTTACGGATATGGAACGAATCCAAAAAGCAACAGTCTGATAGACTATTTCAGGAGATAGAAATCTTTTAAGTAGTTAAAGTAGTTATCGGTAGTTAGAGTAGTTATAGTCAAATGCCCTGCAAATTGTGTTCGCAAGCAACAAAAGTAATGACTATAACTACTCTAACTACCGATAACTACTTTAACTACTGAACATTCTATATTCCCCACCGCCACCTCTTTCTTCACAGCCTCTGCGGTATCCATGCCGTCGGGAGTAACGCAAATCACCTTGGCGAAGCCGGCGCTCAGCAGCCTGTCGGCGCCGCTCACCCGCCCGGCCAATAGCCATGTGGGCACGCCCTTACGCCCGGCGCGCCGCATCACGCGCAACGGCAGCTTGCCCATCAGCGTCTGGCCGTCAGCATGCCCCTCGCCCGTTATCACGCACGAGGCGCCGTCAAGAGCGTCGTCGAAACCCGAAATGTCAAGCAGAAGGTCAGCGCCCGAGCGCGTTTCGCCACCGAGATACTGCATAAAGGCATAGCCCAGACCTCCCGCCGCTCCGGCTCCCGGAGAGCCGGAGCGGTCGTACCCGAAATGCAGGGCCGACATCCGCGCGAACCGCCGGGCCCGCTCCTCAAGCCGCGGTATCATATCCGCCGTAGCCCCCTTTTGCCGGGCAAACACCATAGCGGCGCCGCGGGGCCCGCACAAGGGGTTGTCAACGTCAGAGGCCAGGGTGAAGCTGCACTCGCCGAGCGCGCCCGCCAGAGCGTCGTCAATCGTTCCGCCGCGCGGCGCCAGCCTGTCCGTGAGCGCCCGCAGCATGCCAATGCCCGCGTCGCTCGTGCCGCTACCGCCAAGACCAACGATAAACCTGCGGTAGCCCTTACCCACAACGTCGGCCAAAAGCTCGCCCACACCGTACGTCGTGGCGCGCATAGGGTTGCGCTCATCCTCGGCAACAAGAGTAAGGCCGCAGGCCTCAGCCACCTCGACTATCGCCGTTCCGCCTGGCACAACGCCATACTTCGCCTCGACACGGCGCATCATCTGGTTGTGAACCCAAGCCCGCTCGATACGCCCGCCGAGCGCGGCGGTAAACGCGCCGAGCATACCCTCGCCGCCGTCGGCCATCGGCAACGACACTATCTCGACGTCGCCGACCCGCGAGCGCAAGGCCCGCTCAACGGCACGTTCAGCCTCGACAGACGTCATGCAGCCCTTAAACGAGTCAATGGCCAAAACAAACTTCTTTCCCATCGCTATCACATTATTTCCCGCAAAGGTACTCATTTTATCCCGACCGGACTACTCAAGGGCACAGCAAAAACCATTCTTCACCACGAAAACGCCCCGTCAAAAAACACGGCTCATATCCCGCCCGTAACCCGTTGATAATCAGCGACCCTGCAAAATGCCGTATTTTAGCGTGAGAAAGATGGCCTTTTAGACGGTAAAACACGGCCTTTTGGAAGGCGAAATGCCGTCAATTGGAAAACCACAAGATATTATATGTATTACGGAAGGTATTAAAACACGGTCGTGTTCATGACTTACGGAGCTTTTAATGATGTTGAATGATATTTAAAACGTTCGGATATTGATATAAAAAAGATTAAAGACCAAAGTGCTTGATTGTATATTTAAATAAATTAGTTTATATTTGCGCGACTAATAAAACACATCCGATATGAAAAAATTTTTATTCGCTTTATTGGCATTCATGCCGTTGGTGGCAGATGCGCAGGTTATTATGGGAGGCAATTTGCCGCCCCTTGAGCTTATCAAGAAGACCGTTTACGACTCTGCGCGGGTGAAGGTTTACTATGACTACGCTTATCGCCCTGACTCCACTAACACAGATAAATGGAAGAAGGGGCAGGTACTCCTGCTTGTCGGAAGTCGCTATACGGGGTGTTATGATTACTATTCCATGAGGACAGACTCGCTCAACGACGCCTGGTGCCGTGAGAAGCGTCCTTCGCTTGAGGCAGCCAATGCCATGCTGCAGGTGTTAAAGAACAGAAAGTATGAATATCCTCTGGTTATCGACAATACTAAGAACAAGGTCACGGCAAGGTTCGACAAGCTTAAAACCGTTCAATATACGCAAACCCTTGAACCGCTTGCGTGGACGTTGGCCGCGGGCGACAGCACCATTGCTGGCGTACGTTGCAAGAAAGCCACGTGCCGTATGGGCGGCCGTGACTGGGTGGCTTGGTATTCCGAGGAGTACAACATGCCTTTCGGCCCGTACCTGTTTCGTGGCTTGCCCGGCTTGATTTTCGCCGTGAGTGACACCGGGAACAATTATGTATTCACCCTAAACGGTCTTGAGACGGACGCCGTGCCTGCGCCAATATACCTGCACAAGGACAACGACGTACTGAAACTGTCGCGCGAAAAGGCGTGGAGGGCGTACCGTAATGCGGTGGAAAACCCCGTTGCGGCGCTGACGATGACGAACCCAAGCATAATCTTGCCTGAGGGAACAACGAACGACAAGAGGCCTTATAACCCCATAGAATTGGAGTGATTTCCATCCCGTCTGTAACTCATTGATAATCAGCGGCTCCGCAATATGCCGTCTTTTGCAATTCATCCGTAAATCTGTTGGATAGACGGTCTGTATCAATCCCGTCCCCGAAGGGGGCGAACTATGCTTATCCGCATGTGTAGTGACCGTAGGGAACGGAACTTGCGGTATGTCCGGACGCACAGAATCGTCCTCGAAGAGGGCGAACCGTCGCTGCTATTCACCCTCTTCGAGGACGATATTATCTGCCATACGCATACCTACGGTTACGCTCCGCTTCACCGTAGGTTAAGCATAGTTGGACGTCTTCGACGCCCTTGCGGCGTCAGCATTCATCCAACAGAATTGCGGATGAACCTCAATCGGAAAACCACAAGATATTATATGTATTGCGGAAGGTATTAAAACTCGGGCGTGTTTATGACCCGCAGAGCTTTTAACGATATTGAATGACGTTTAAAATATCTGTCTATTGATACAAAAAAGATTAAAGACCAAGACATTTAATTGTGTGTTTAAGTAAATTAGTTTACCTTTGTGCAACTAATAAAACACGTTCATTATGCAAAGACTTGTATTCCTCTTGTTATGGCTTGTGCCGCTGATGTCAGGCGCGCAGACGACCGTAAGCGGTAACATACCGCCGATAAAGCCTGTAAAAAAGACTGTTTACGACTCGGCACGGGTAAAGGTTTATTATGAATATGACTATCGTCCCGACTCCACCAAGGCCGACAACTGGCGGCACGCACAGACCTTACTGCTGATAGGCAGCGAGTATTCGGGCTTCGTCGACTACTATTCGCTGAAGGCAGATTCGCTCAACGACGCTTATTACTATGCGAAACGTAAGCCTATGGAGCTGCTTATGCCATACATGTCCGTCATGCGTAACATCAATTACAAATACCCGTTGGCTATTGATATGCCACGCAACACTGCCACGGTGCAGCTGCCTGGCTTCATTAATTGTGAGTACACACAGCAGCTCGAGCCGCTTGCGTGGACGCTGGCCGAGGGCGACAGCACCATTGCCGGTGTACGTTGCAGGAAGGCAACGTGCCGTATGGGCGGCCGTGACTGGGTAGCCTGGTATTCAGTTGATTACAGCATACCGCAAGGGCCGTATCTCTTCAGTGGTCTTCCGGGGCTTATCTTCGCCGTAAGGGATACGAAGAACAACCACGTTTTCACCCTTAACGGTCTTGAAACCTTGCCAAAGCCAGAACTGATTTACCTTAAATCATACGATAAGAAACTAAAACTGTCGCGTAAGGACGCGCTAAAGGCCAAGCGCAATGAGTACGAAGACCCGCAGACGGCGATAGAAATGAGCGGAAAGCATATATGGACCGAGGACGGAAGCAGGCTCCCTTCGTCGCCTTATAACCCGATAGAGTTAGAGTAACTTCTGTCCCGTCCGTAACCCGTTGATAATCAGCGGCTCCACAATATGCCGTCTTTTGCACGCTAAAAGACGGCATATTAGGCGGTAAAACACGGTCTTTTAGCGTGCGAAGGGCCGTCAATCGGGTTCATCCGCAGTTCTGTTGGATAAAGATAAGATGCTGATATTCAAGTATTTGTATTATCTTGTATGCTCATAAGT
>NZ_JACJJG010000010.1 GCF_016899855.1 Marseilla massiliensis | reverse complement strand
GCCTCCGTCTCCAAACGCGAGTACGCAAGCGCCTTCTCCAACTCGCGCACGCGCTTGCGCAGGGCCGCGTTCTCATCCCTGTATTCCTCCTTGCTGCGTCTTGCCATGTCGTCGTATTCTTCTTCCGACGGCAAAGATAAGGTTTTCTCACCATATTTTGACTGCCATGACGACAATAACGTCGGATTACACAGGCCATACTTCTTTGCACACTTGCGCTTGCTCATGCCTGACGAGTAATAGTCACGAAGGACGCTCAATTTGAACTCCTCGCTGTACTTTGTTGGATTCTTTCGCATTGTTTTACACATTTTTTATTGTTCATAAATGTGTCAACTTTTGCCAGGACAAGACATTTTGCACATTGTTGTTTTTGTGACTTATTTTAATTATGCCAATCCGATAACAATGATTTATTATTGTCTTGAATTGGTGATGGTGGAATTTGTGGATATGGCATAATAACAGTTTGTGATAAAAAAACACGGAAAATATTTGCTGAGTCCGTGAAAATGTATTATCTTTGCACCGCAAAAAGACAAAAGGTACCTTGGCCGAGCGGTTAGGTAACGGTCTGCAAAACCGTGTAGAGCAGTTCGACTCTGCTAGGTACCTCAAAACAAAGCCTCGAAAGAATTTCTTTCGAGGCTTTATTTTCTTTTATCTTCGACGGCGTTTTATTCTTTCCTGCCGGCATTGTTTTGTTGGCTGATAAGGTATTTTTTGAAGTCTTCATATCTATTTGTCATGGGTATGGAAAGTTTCTTCCCGTTTATGAATTCTTCAAGGCGCTTTGGTATTGTGAGAGCTGTTCCGATAGCGTCTTCCACAATATCCTTGAATTTTGCGGGATGGGCCGTCTCAAGGAATATTCCATGTTCGCCATTTTGTAACCCGTCGGTCAGTGCCAGCCAAGCGCATGCGCCGTGCGGGTCAAGTATATAGTGGCTGTCTTTATAACATTTGCTTATGGCTTGGCTTATGGAGTTGTCCTGGTATGCGTTGCCGTCAATGGCTTTTATTATGTTTTCATGCGAGTTGTGGAATAGTGATAATATTCGTGCGAAATTGCTTGGATTGCCAACATCCATGGCATTGGCTATGGTTTGTATGCTTTGGCGCGGCTCGTAAGTTCCGGTGCGCAGGTAATGGTAGAATATATCGTTCGCGTTGTTGGCCGCGATAAATCTTTTGATGGGCAGCCCCATTTGCCACGCATATAACCCTGCGGTAATGTTACCGAAGTTACCGCTTGGCACGCTTATTACAAGGTTGTCGGCCATTCCGAGGCGCTTCATCTGCGCATAGGCATAGAAGTAATAGAACGACTGTGGCAGGAAGCGGGCTACGTTTATTGAATTTGCTGACGTGAGCCTCATTGTAGCGTTGAGTCCTGTATCAGAGAATGCTTTTTTGACAAGTGCCTGGCAATCGTCAAATGTTCCGTCTATTTCAAGTGCGGTTATATTGTTTCCTAATGTGGTGAATTGGCTCTCTTGTATTTTACTTACTTTATCTTTCGGATACAGCACATACACATGGATTCCGTCTATTCCAAGGAATCCGTTGGCAACGGCTGAACCGGTGTCGCCGCTGGTGGCTACGAGGACGTTTATCGTTCCTGTTTCCTGCTTTGTGAAATACGCCAGCATGCGCGCCATAAACCTTGCCCCAACATCTTTGAACGCAAGAGTTGGACCATGGTAAAGTTCGAGAGACCAGATGTTCTCGCTGACCTTTACTATTGGGCAGTCGAAAGATAGCGTGTCGTATACGATTCCTTTCAAGTCAGTTTCGGGAATGTCATCGCCGAAGAATGTTTTTGCGACTTCCAAGGCAATTTCCTGAAATGTCATGTCTTGTATGTTTTCAGTAAAGCTGTCAGGCACATTCTTGATTTGTTCAGGAACGTACAGTCCCCCGTCAGGAGCCAAGCTTCTCGTCACAGCCTCTTTTAGCGAGGCGTATGGCGCTTTACCGTTTGTACTGTAGTATTTCATGTTAAATGTTTTTTTGTTGAATGATAATTATGTGTTTGATTATATCCTTATAAATGTTTCGATGAACTCGTTTAGGTGTAGCAATCCGTAACTGCCACTGACGCAACTTACTTCGTTATATGTTTGCACTTCGTCCGGTATTATGCCTGGATACCAAATCAGGAAAGGCACGGGCTCGTTTATATGTGTCCGTATTTCCACTGGGGTAGGGTGATCTGGCAATACGGCAATGCATACCGGCATGTCGGTCCATGTGGATATTTCTTTGAATATCGGTCCAACAACCCTTTTATCAAGATTTTCGATTGTTTTTAATTTCAGGTCCAAGTCTCCGTCATGACCGGCTTCGTCACTGGCTTCGATATGCAGGAATACAAAATCGTCGGTGCGTAGCGCTTCAAGTGTAGCTTGCGTTTTTCCTTCATAATTAGTATTGGCAAGACCGGTAGCGCCTTTGACTTTTATGATTCTTAACCCTGCATAATGACCAATTCCGCGTATTAGGTCAACCGCGGAAATTACGGAACCGGATTTTACTTGTGGGTAAATTTCGCTTAATGGTTTCATTTTCGGCCTGTATCCCCCTCCCCAAGGCCATATGCTCAGGCATTCCTGTTCATTACATTGAGATTGCTTTTGGGCTAAATAGTATTGTGACTCAATGATGAGCTTATTTATTATGTCCGCTGTCTCTTGTGCAGACATTCGTCCATCTTCATCAAGTTCTTCCCATCCTTTTTCTGGTTTTACCATCAAATTGCGCCATGGCTCGTTTGGGTGGTCATGTGGAGGAGCGCATTCAATGTGTTTATTGCCATTGCGGATTATCAGAAGATGGCGATATTGGGTTCCTGTTATGAAATGTATGTTGTCATTTCCGAGGCATTTATTAAGATGTTTAATTAATACGTCGCTGTCTTCCGTAGTAAGGTGGCCGCCATGATGGTTCTTTATTAAGCCGTTTTCCAACGTTATAATGTTGCAACGTAATGCTAAGTCGTCCGGTCGCATTTCATAACCTATGCTTGCAGCTTCAAGTGGTCCACGGCCTTCATATACTTGGTTTAAGTCATAACCGAGTATTGCTGTGTTTGCAACTTCACTTCCAGGTTGAAACCCATCAGGTATAGTAGTCAGCCGTCCAGTGCGCCCTGTCCGCGCGAGCATGTCCATGTTTGGAGTATCTGCGTATTGCAACAAAGTTTTACCACCGAGTCTGGCTACAGGATGATCGGCCATGCCGTCTCCTAATATTATTATATGTTTCATCTTTCAGTACTTGTGTGATTTAATGGTAAGAGAAACCCTTGGCAAGCGGATTACCGCTTGTTGTCATAAGTTAAGTTTGGTATGTTGTATGCTTGTACAGTAGTGCCCTCGGGCTTATGATTGGTTTTCCCTTGTTTCTTTTGCTTTTTTTAAATGTTTGCGATACTCATGATGTTAGCGAAAACTCCGGCTGCCGTTACGCTTGCGCCTGCACCATATCCTTGAATGAGCATTGGATATTCCTTGTAGCGTTCGGTTGTTAACATTACTATATTGTTGGAACCTTCAAGGTTGTAGAATGGATGTCCTTTTTCAACCTCCTGGAGCGAAACACTGGTGTGTCCCATTTCCATCTTCGCAACGAAACGCCAACGTTTTCCAAAAGCTTCAAGGTTTTTTCGCCTTTCTTCAAAGTCTGCGTCCAACTGGGGCAAATTCCTCCAAAATTCTTCTAATGTTCCGTTGAAGAATTGTTCAGGTATGAATAAATGTTTCTCTACGTCGTTTATTTCTGTCTTGTATCCTGCTTCACGTGTTAATATTACAAGCTTTCGGATGACGTCAGTTCCACTTAAATCTATGCGTGGGTCTGGTTCGCTGTATCCTTGCTCTTTTGCGCGCTTGACAGCTTCAGAGAAAGGTACGCTTGCTGACAGTTCATTGAAAATGAAGTTAAGTGTGCCGCTTAGTACTGCTTCTATCTTCAGGATTTTGTCTCCCGAATTGCATAAGTCGTTGATTGTTCCTATAATGGGAAGCCCTGCTCCAACATTTGTTTCGAAACGGAACTTTACGCCTTTTGACAATGCAGTTTTTTTCAGCCTTATGTAACTCCCGTAATCGGATGAAGCGGCTATCTTGTTAGCTGCTATTACAGATATATTGTGTTCAAGAAACTCTTGATACAAGGCTGAAACATCTTTACTTGCGGTACAATCAACGAACACACTGTTAAAAATATTCATGCCGATAACTTCCTTGCGCAGATTGGATGTATCGCTTTCTTTCGAGTTTTTCAGTTGCTCGTGATAATTATCCAAGTCTATCCCGTCGCGGTTGAATATAGCATGTGTGCTGCTTGCAATGCCTACGACATTAAGTTTCAGCCTTCTGTTCAGTTTCAGTTCTTCGTATTGCAACTTGATTTGTTCAATCAGTTTATTGCCGACAGTGCCAACTCCGCAAATAAACAGGTTCAGTACGTTGTATTCCGAAAGGAAGAACGAGTCATGTATTACGTTTAATGATTTACGTAAATACATGCCGTCGATTACAAAAGATATGTTTGTCTCGGAAGCGCCCTGTGCGCATGCAATTACGCTGATGCCACTTCGTCCGAGTGTTCCGAATAATTTGCCTGCTATACCTGGTGTATGCTTCATGTTTTCTCCTACTATGGCTATGGTAGCAAGGCCGCTTTCGGCGTGCATAGGGAACATTGCACCGGTTTCAATCTCTTTGGCAAATTCATCATTCAGCACATTTACGGCCTCGTCGGCGTCAGAGTCCTTTACGGCTATAGACGTTGAATTCTCGGAAGAAGCCTGGCTTACCAGGAATACTGATATTCCATTGACGGCAAGAGCGGTGAATATACGGCGGTTAACACCGATGACTCCCACCATAGATAGGCCGGTTACGGTAATCAATGTTGTGCCGCTAATGCTTGAGATACCTTTTATTACTTTGCGGTCATTGACGATTTTATCCTTTATTACGGTGCCTGGTCCGTTAGGATTGAATGTGTTTTTTACCTTTATTGGTATGTTCTTTATGCAAACTGGATATATTGTAGGAGGGTAGATGACTTTTGCTCCGAAGTTGCAAAGCTCCATGGCCTCCTTGTAACTCAGTTCGTTGATTGTGTATGCAGTCCTTATTACTCTTGGGTCGGCCGTCATGAATCCGTCTACGTCAGTCCATATTTCCAGAACTTCGGCATTAAGGGCTGCCGCAATGATGGCGGCGGTATAGTCGCTTCCGCCACGTCCGAGGTTTGTCGTCTCGCCGGTATGTTCGTCGCGACTAATAAATCCTGGTACTACCGATATGCGTGGTAATTCTTCAAAGGCCTTTCGTACGAGACCTGACGTTAGTTCGCTGTCAAGGACATTCTTTTTGTTTTTATGTTCTGTTTGGATGAATTCTCTTGCGTCAAAGAGTTTCGCATTTTTTACCAGTGTCGCCACAATGTGCGAACTCAGCCTTTCGCCATAGCTAACAATGGCGTTCCTGGTCTTGTCGCTAAGGTCATGAATGAGATAAACACCGTAATATATGCTTTTTAATTGGTCGAAAAGCACATCAACCGAAAAGAAAAGGTTTTCCCTTTTCTTAGGATCAGTAATGATTGTGTCAATCATCTGATGATGACGGGTTACCATGGCATCGAATTCTTTTTTGTAAAGCTCGTCGCCACTTAATGCCATTTGAGCCGTCGCAAGTAACTTGTCGGTTATTCCACCGAGCGCACTGACAACAACTACTATCGGTTGACGTTTCGCCTCTTTTTCAACAATTCTCTTTAAGCACAGAATGCTTTTAACGGAACCTACGGATGTTCCTCCAAACTTTAATACTTTCATTGATTTGATTGAATTAGTTGAGAGCCCTGAGACAAACAGGGCTTGTCCTCTGTTAAAATTGCTGACAAATTTAGTAAGATTTCTCTTTATGACAATATTTTTCCGTATTAAATTGCTAATTTTGCACCAAAATACCTGATTATGTTACAAATTAAAGCTAAACACCAAGTTGTTTTTGTTCTTTTGTCGTGCTTGATTTGCATGGACGCAATGGCCCAAAAACGGGACAAGTATGAGTTTTATAAAGATTTTCCCGTCTATGCAGACAAGTTGCTTGGACAGCTTACTTATCCTTTAGCGTGGGGAAATAGCGATATAAAGGATTTTATTGAATGGAAGTCTGCCGCCCGCAGGAAAGTTTTTGAATGCATGATGACACCGCCTCCTGAGGCAAAGAGCTATGACGTTAAGGTAATTGGAGAGGAGAAACGCGAGGGGTATACGGCCCGTAAATTGGAGTTTAATCTTTCGGACTTTTACCGTGTGAGGGCTTATGTGTTGATTCCAGATGGAGAAGGACCGTTCCCTGCTGTAAACTTGTTGCATGACCACGGCGCCCATCTGTATATAGGCAAGGAGAAAATGATTCGTCCTTTTGATGATGATTCGCTTGTTTTGGATGATGCTGATAAGTGGGTTGACAATCTTTATGGAGGCCAATATTTCGGCGATTACCTTGCCAAAAACGGTTATGTAGTCTTTTCAACGGATGCGCCTATGTGGGGCGAACGCGGCAGGGCAGAGGGCGTAGACCGCAGTAAGTATGACATAATTGCCGGAAATATGATGATGTATGGACGCAATCTAAGCGCCTTTATGACTTACGATGATATTGCTTCAACAGATTTTCTTGCGACTTTGCCGGAGGTAGACCCCAAAAGGATAGGATGTGCTGGATGTTCAATGGGGGCATATCGCGCATGGATGTTATCAGCCTTGTCTGATAAGATATCGGCTTGCGCGGCTGTTTGTTGGATGATAACCACTGATGTTCAGATGACATGGAAGTACGGACGCAAAGAATCAGGTGGATTTGCTAATTGCATACCGGCGTTGCGGCAATATCTTGATTATCCGCATATAGCGAGCATAGCCTGTCCTAAGCCGACTTTGTTCATCAGCGGTACTGAAGACAAGCTGTTCAAGGTGCCGGGCGTTAAGAAGGCTTTTAAGATTATGCATGAGGTTTGGGACAGCCAGAATGCCGGAGGAAATCTTGAAACTGAGCTTTGGCCTATACCTCATTCATGTGGCATAGAGGCGCAGCAACGTGTATTGGATTTCTTTAATAAAAAGTTGAAATAAATTAAGTAATATATTAATACTCATATACTTATATATGATTAATGAATATCAGCTCCGTTTACTGCCACAACAAGCAGCAAACGAAACTACTATAAAAGAATTTGTGTCCAGGGACAAGGGACTTGATGCAAGGACTATTAATCATGTGCGAGTGTTGAAGCGTAGCATTGACGCCCGTCAACGAACGATTTACGTAAACCTGAAAGTACGTGTCTACATAAACGAGGAGCCTACGGACGACGAATATGAACATACAGAGTATCGTGATGTGTCATCGTCGCGTCAGGTAATAGTTGTTGGCGCTGGTCCTGGAGGCTTGTTTGCGTCGTTGAGGCTTATTGAGTTAGGGTTGAAGCCTGTACTTATAGAACGGGGCAAGGATGTCCGGGAAAGGAAAAAAGACCTGGCAATGATAACCAAGACACAAAAAGTTGACCCTGAAAGTAACTATTGTTTTGGTGAGGGCGGAGCTGGAGCTTACTCTGACGGCAAGCTTTATACCCGAAGCAAGAAGCGTGGCAACATCAATAAAATATTGAACGTCTTTTGCCAGCATGGGGCTTCAACTTCAATCCTTGCCGATGCCCATCCGCATATCGGAACTGACAAATTGCCGCGTGTGATAGAGAATATGCGTAGTACGATATTGCAGTGTGGCGGTGAAGTGCATTTCAGGACTAAGATGACACGTCTTTTAAGCGATGGCGACACTGTAGCAGGCATTGTGGCCGTTGACCTGAATACTGGAACCGAGCGTGAGTTTAAAGGTCCGGTTATCCTTGCTACCGGGCATTCGGCGCGTGACGTATATCGTTACTTCAGCGAGTCAGGTGTTGAGATAGAGGCTAAGGCCTTGGCTGTAGGGGTCAGGCTTGAACATCCGGCCGAGCTTATCGACAGGATACAATACCACAATAAGACAGGCCGTGGACGATATCTTCCGGCTGCCGAGTACAGTTTTGTTACTCAGGTTGACGGTCGTGGTGTATATTCTTTTTGTATGTGTCCGGGCGGGTTCGTGATACCTGCCGCTACAGGGCCGTCGCAGATAGTCGTCAACGGTATGAGTCCGAGTAACCGTGGTTCTCGTTGGTCAAACAGCGGAATGGTGGTTGAGGTACATCCTGAGGATGTTTGCGGTGAAGGTAACGACCCTCTGTGCATGCTGCGTTTCCAGGAAGAAATCGAGCGCACATGTTGGCAACAGGGTAACATGCGGCAGACTGCCCCGGCACAGCGTATGGTCGACTTTACGCGTTCGCGTTTGAGCTATGACTTGCCGAAGAGTTCTTATGCGCCGGGGCTTATATCCAGTCCGCTGCATTTCTGGTTGCCGCCGCAAGTCGGTAAGCGTCTGCAACAGGCTTTCGCTGTATTCGGCAGGACAAGCCATGGTTTCCTTACCAATGAAGCCGTGTTAATTGCTGCAGAGACGAGGACGTCCTCACCGGTGAGGATATTAAGGGATTCGGTATCTTTGCAGCATGTACGCCTGCATGGACTGTTCCCATGTGGTGAAGGAGCGGGATACGCTGGAGGTATAGTATCCGCCGGAATAGACGGAGAACGGTGTGCGGACGCTGTAAAGGAGTATCTAACAGCCTCGATGGAATGATGGTTGCAGTCGTTGCTATGCCGTTAATGTGCATGCGACAGTACCATTCAACAATTATTTGATATTCAGCGTTTTATGAAAGGCCGTCTTTGGTAATGCCAAAGACGGCCTTTAGTGTTCTTGTTGACGGCCTTTGGCATTGCTAAAGGTGGCCTTTCGTTGAAACACGCGTATTATTTGTATGTAATGTATTTGCGCTTTCAAATAAAAATTATACCTTTGCTATCAGAAATAATGCGTACACCGTTATGCGGCACAGTGTCGCTTGTGCTTGCAGCATGGTGTTCGTAAAACTTAAAAAACATATATGTATGAAGACTTATAAAATCCAGACCAATGCTTCGGGAACGAGAAGCATAACGATAAATGAGGAACATCTCAATACGATAAGGAAATATTCGTTGTTCGAGAATCTTGTTGACAGTAACGGAATAATAGACGAACAGGTGCTTGATAAGCTGAAGCTGAACGTAAGGTCAATGTTGGAAATGGGAACCGATACGGACAAGGAACTGCTTGACTTGTGCCTTGACGTGATTTACAACAATAACATGAAGGCTTTTGGCCTAAACCAGCTTGTGCGCTTTTATGATAAATGGAACACCGAGACCAAGGATTGCGAGGCGTGAATAGCAGGGATATACAAGGACCTGGAGTAGTGACCGGGCAATCTGCGCGTGTCGGAGCGGGTAGGGATGGCATGCAGCCGTTATCGAAAACGGCATGGATTCCTACGACAAAGAAGGAGGTTGAGTTAAGGGGATGGACCGAGCTTGACGTGATATTGTTTTCTGGCGATGCGTATGTAGACCATCCGTCGTTCGGCGTGGCCGTGATAGCGAGGACCCTCGAGGCAATGGGGCTTCGTGTAGCGATAGTGCCTCAGCCGGATTGGCACGGTGATTTCAGGGATTTCAAGAAGCTTGGCCGTCCACGCTTGTTTTTCGGCATAGCTCCGGGATGTATGGACTCGATGGTCAATAAGTATACCGCCAACCGCCGTTTGCGTTCGGAGGATGCCTATAGTCCGGATGGCCGCCATGATTGCAGGCCCGAATATCCTACTATTGTATATAGCCGGATATTGAAGAATCTGTTTCCTGGTGTACCCGTTGTGCTTGGTGGAATCGAAGCATCGTTGCGCAGGTTGACCCATTATGATTATTGGAAGGAGGAGTTAAAGAAATGTATCTTGTGCGATTCGGGCGCTGACATGATAATTTATGGCATGGGCGAGAAGCCTGTTGCGGCCCTTTGCCATGAATTGATGGTCGGTAAGGATATCCGCGAGATACGTGACATACCACAAACCGTGTATCTTTCTGCTGAAGAGGATATACCTGGCGGGGTTATGCCGGACGACATAATGCTGCATTCGCACGAAGAATGCCTGCGCGACAAAAAGGCGCAGGCCGAGAATTTCAGGCATATTGAGGAAGAGTCGAACATGCTGCATGCACACCGGATATTACAGGAGGTCGACGGAGTGTATGCGGTTGTAAATCCTCCGTATCCTCCCATGACGACAGAGGAAATTGATGCGGTATACGACTTGCCGTACACCCGATTGCCACACCCTAAATATAAGGGAAAGCGCATACCTGCTTATGAAATGATAAAACACTCGGTTAATATACATCGTGGATGTTTTGGTGGGTGCGCTTTCTGTACTATAAGTGCCCATCAAGGAAAGTTTATTACGTCAAGAAGCAAGGACAGCATTTTGAAGGAAGTCAGGAACATAATAAAAATGCCTGACTTCAAGGGGTATATCAGCGACCTTGGGGGGCCGTCGGCAAACATGTACGGTATGTCAGGACGTGATAAATCTATTTGCGGAAAGTGCAGACGTCCGTCGTGCATACATCCAGGTATATGCCCGAACCTCAATACCGACCACGGCAAATTGCTTGATGTGTATAGGGCTGTAGACGCTTTGCCGGGAATAAAGAAAAGCTTTATAGGCAGTGGCGTACGCTATGACTTGCTGTTGTACAAGAGCAAGGACGAGAAGTGTAACAAGGCTGCAAAGGAATATATACGCGAACTGATATGCCGTCATGTGAGTGGACGCCTAAAAGTGGCTCCAGAGCACACTTCGGACAATGTTCTTAAACTGATGCGTAAGCCCTCGTTCTCCCAGTTTGAGGAGTTCAAGAAAATATTTGACGCGATAAATTCCCGGGAAAATCTCAGGCAGCAGATCATACCTTACTTTATAAGCAGCCATCCGGGATGTACAGAAGAGGATATGGCTGAACTTGCCGTGATAACTAAAGGACTGGATTTCCACCTCGAACAGGTACAGGATTTTACGCCAACCCCAATGACAGTAAGTACTGAGACATGGTATACCGGATATGACCCTTATACCTTGAAACCTGTATATTCGGCCAAGACTCAGCGTGAGAAACTTGCTCAACGACAGTTTTTTTTCTGGTACAAGCCGGAGGAGCGCCGTAACATTGAGCGTGAGTTGAGGCGTATCGGTCGGCCAGACTTACTCAACCGTTTGTATTCAGGCGGCAATACTCACAAAAAAGCATCTGTATACAATGAAGATAATAGAGAAGGCCATCGTAGGAAAGAAAAGTCAGGAGGCATGCGAAGACGGTCTGGCAATAAACGATAGCTTTGTCGCCGTGATTGACGGGAGTACAAGCAAGACAGCTGTTGAAATCAGTCCCGGAATGTCGAATGGCAGGTATTGTATGGAGCTGATAAGGTGGTATATCGGCATAATGCCGGCTGACATCAGTGTGGATGATTTCTGTGCTAATGTAACCGCTGTAGTCCGTAACGAATATATGGCGCATGCGCTGAGTCTGGATTATCTCGAAAGACATCCGGTAGAACGGCTTACCGCCAGCGCCGTGGTATATTCATGTTGCCATAAGCAGGTGTGGATGGTCGGCGATTGCCAGTGTATTGTTGGAGGAACATACTATGACAATCCCAAACCGCAGGAGGCTGTGCTTGCGGATAAGCGTGCAGGATACCTTAAAGCGGCCATGAAAGGTGGACTCAAGGTTGGGGATGTATGTACGTATGACCCCGGACGTAGGTTTATAATGCACGACTTGAAGGAATGTTGCATGCACCAAAATATAGACTATCCTGTCATTGATGGATTTGAAATACCGACCTCTAAGGTGAAAGTAATCAACGTCAATGATGATTGCGGCGAGATAATACTGGCAAGTGACGGTTATCCATTCCTTAAGCCGACATTGGAGGATAGTGAAATGGCTTTATCCAGGCAGTTGGCTGACGACCCATTGTGCATAGGAACGTTCAAGGCAACCAAGGGGCTTATGGACGGTAATGCTTCTTTTGATGATAGGTGTTATGTAAGGTTTACCGTATGACGATTGTCTTGAACCAGTCCTTTAGCACGCCTGCATATTGATTTTGCGAGTCGCTGACCAATATCAGTACAGTGCTGCCGTCCTTTAATTTCGGGCCGACGCACATCCCTTCATAATTGGCTATTGAATTCTTGAAAAGTTGCAGTTTTGTCTTGAATGAATGGATAAGTCTTTTCGGTAATATTTTCGTTTGCTGGTTAATCTCCCCGTCAAGAGGAATTTCGTATTCTTTTGACGGTGTTATTTCGTACAGTTTGCATTGTACGAAGGCGCCGAGTTTAGTTTTGGGGACGAAGAATTCGCGCTCGAGTATGAGCAGTCGGCCATTGTCCAAGGTTGCTACTTCGCTTACCCCCATTGCATACTGACTTGATTTTGAATGTGCCTCGGGTTTATCCATTTTGTATGCGTATTGTGCCATCGGACGTAAATCGTCGCCGAATGATTGCAGCCTCAATATGTTGGCGGCGCCGTTGTTAGACGTGGCTTGTGGTCCGTCGCCGTGCAGTGTGCTTTCGTTAATGGTCCATAACAGTCGGGACTGTCTGTCATAGGCCAATGACTCGAAACCGTAGTTACCCATGCCACTTTTGTATATTGCGGGTATCTCGAGCGTTTTTCCGTTAGTGTTTCCAGTTGAATCATATTCGGCTATTGTTGCGTCAGACTCACGGCTTATGAAGAATGTCGAAGATTCCGGTATATATGCTATTCCTTCGCAGTCGCCGCCACGGCATGAGTCTCCCCTGAATGACTCGAGGCTGGCGTCGTTTATCTCGCCGGATATCGAGTCTATGTTTATCGAAAAGACATAGAAACCGTTATTCTCGGATTTGTCGGATACAATAGCGTACCTATTTTTCTCTATGTGCGTTATTCCGCTGTAGTTGCCTGGCGGCACCGTCTTTGGGAAGGCGTGTTGTCCGCATTCCCTTATGAATTCCGTCTGCGCCGTTGACGTTGTCGCCATAATCATGAATAGGATAAAGATTGTTTGTCTCATGCTGTGCGGTAATGTGGTTGTATATAGTGCTGGGTGGGATGCAAGTTGTCTGTAAAAGGCAAAGGGATTATACCTTTGTGTCGGTATAATCCCTTTACTTGTCGGGGCGACAGGATTCGAACCTGCGACCACCTGGTCCCAAACCAGGCGCGCTACCGGGCTGCGCTACACCCCGAATACGTACCTTCTTTGTTATTGCGGGTGCAAAGGTACGTTTTTTTCTTATATCCTGCAAGTTTTTTCGCCATAATTCTTATTGGGAGTCCAATTATTTATCGTTGGTCACTCACTGTCTGGCTTATTTTTGTTTTTTCCTTGGATGGTCAACGGTTTGTTGTCGTTTGACAAGTGTTTCGGCACATTGCAACATCGAGAATCCGTAATTCTTCATTGCCTTGAAGGTTTCGTTGTCTTCCGCCGGAGCAACCTTTCCGTCTTTCTTTACGTTGTAGCGTAGCTCTTGGCGTGTGTCGGGAATATATATGTAAAGACGTGAAGTGTCTCTTACACCTATGAGGTTGTCTGCGGTGAAGAACATGTACGGACGTTTCTCCTTCAGCATGTCTATTCCGAAGCCGTTATGTGTATATCCGATGTTCAGGATACCGAGAAGGGTGGGCATTAGGTCTACTTGTCCGCCGACATTGTCTATTATACGTGGCTCTATGTCCTTGCCGAAAATCATCAGTGGAATGTGGTTGTATGACAGAGGGCTTTCACACTCGGGCGTTCCGACGAGCTTACCGTGGTCTGCCATCAGTACGAAAATAGTATTGTCGGCCCATGGTTGTTTTAAGGCTTCGGTCATGAAATTTTTTATGGACCAGTCGGCATATTCTACGATTTGCTCTTCTTTCTTTTTGCTATGCGGATGAAAGTATGGAGGGATGATGTATGGCGGATGGTTGCTGATTGTCAGCAGAACGCTGAAGAACGGCCGACCATCTGCCGCATGTCTGTTGAGTACGGGCAGGGCGTATTGGAACAGGTAATCGTCCTGCACTCCAAAGCCGTTGACAACCTTGTCGGCGGGGTAGTTTTCCTGGGAGTATATTTCGTCAAAGCCATTTGTCCTGAAAAAGGCGTTCATGTTGTCGTATTGCGACTCGTGGGTCATGAAGAACATTGTGCTGTATCCGTTCTGCTTCAGTACCGTCGGCAGTCCAGAATACACTGGTATTACCGAGCCCTTCATAGCGTTACGTTTCATGATGGCGGGGAAGGAGTACAGCGCTGAGTACATGCCGTGGTTGGTGTGAATGCCGGACGAATAAAAGTTACTGAAGCTCAAAGACCTGTGGTACAGACTGTCGAGGAATGGCGTAAGTCTTGACTTGTTGCCGAATGTCCCCATCAGGCTTGCAGACATCGACTCCATCAGGATTATTACCACGTTCTTTTTCACCATAGTAATGTTGCTGTCGGCTTTGACAATGTGTGCTATGGGTGATATGCCGTCAATGCCTGCCCTGCCCAATAAGTGTTGTGTGTTGGCTACGGCCTCGTCTGCCGCCATGAGTGTCAGTGCCTTGTTCTCCTTTCGGTTGTCATCTATTGCGCTTGTCATTATGTTGAAAACAGGATTGACTCCAAGCTGGTTGAGGAATGGGTCGTTGCAGTAATATGCCTGACTTACCTTAATAGGGTTGTATCCGCGGCGTCCACGTATGCCGAATACGCACAGGCCTACGAGCAGGGCGCCAACTACGAACGTTATGCCGGCGCCTTTCAGACACCATGTGCCGATTGTTGTTGTAACTCTGCCGTACGTCAGCGTTGACAGCTTGTAAATAATGTAGGCGAAAGCAACTATCGTGGCTATAGCCAATGCCATGGGAAGGTAGTACGAGCTTTCGCCGAACACCATGCCGGCCGTTGTGCCCATATAGTCAAACCAATTGAATATCGAGGAGTTGATTGGCTTGAAGAAGTAGTTGAAATATGGTATGTTTGCGGCTGAAATGACAAAGCACAGGGCGTAAAGTATCGTGAAGTACCATGCCGACGAACGGTACAGCCATCTTGCCGTGCAGCCGAACCATGCCGCTATCCAAAACGCCGCCAGCGGCAGCAGTAGGATGTAGCACGCTATGACGTTGTCAAACCATAGTCCACGAATGAAGGCGATTGAATAAAGCGCATAGTCGCCTGCAATGTCGGGCGGGAATGTGTAGTCGGCGGACAGGAACAGCATGAGACGGAACGCTGAAAAGAACACCAACGCAAGTATGTGTATGGAAAGAAGATAACATAGTGACACGGCGTAAACCTTGGTAGGAGATTTACCGCCGATACTGATTTTACATGTTTTCATGGTCTGTGGATACGGTATATGTTTCCAATAGTTAAGGATTTAATACAAGTCAAGGAGAAAGACGATACGTTTTGTTGCATTCACCATGCAAGGCTAATGTCTTTCTCCTTGACCTTGATTAACTTCCTTAACCGCAGAAGAAAAATTCCTTGATTCTTGAATTTATTTAATGATACCTTGTTCGACGAATATCTTTTTCAGGGCCTGCACACCGCGCTCCACCTGCTCTTTTGTATGCGTAGCCATGAGGGCGAAGCGTACAAGCGTATCTTGCGGGGCGCATGCAGGAGGTATTACGGGGTTGATGAATACACCGGCGTCAAAAGCCAACTTGGTGACGAGGAAAGTCTTGTCTACGTCGCGTACGTACAGGGGGATAATCGGGCTTTCGGTGTCGCCAATTTCGAATCCTTCTTCCTTGAAGCGCTTTAGGGCGTAATTCGTCACCTTCCACAGGCGCTCTATTCTTTCGGGCTCGCTCTTTATGATATGCAAGGCTTCCATGGCCGCAGCGGTAGCCGCTGGCGTGTTTGAGGCACTGAAGATATACGTGCGGCAAGTGTGGCGCAGGTAGTTAATGGTATCTCTGTCTCCGGCGATGAAACCTCCAATGCTGGCCAAGCTCTTCGAGAAGGTGCCCATGATAAGGTCAATGTCGTCAATCAGGCCAAAATGGTCGCATACGCCGCGTCCCTGCCTGCCGAACACTCCTAGTCCGTGGGCCTCATCCACCATTACCGAAGCGTTGTATTTCTTTTTCAGACGCACGATTTCTGGTAGGTTGGCAAGGTCGCCCTCCATCGAGAATACGCCGTCTACAACGATTAGTTTTATAGACTCGGGGCGGCACTTCTGTAGCTGTTTCTCGAGGTCTTCCATGTCGTTGTGCTTGTATTTCAGGCATGTGGCGAACGACAGGCGCCTGCCGTCGACAATGCTGGCATGATCGCGATCGTCGCAGATAATATAATCCTCACGCCCGCAGACCACCGACAGCACTCCGGCATTAACCGAGAAGCCAGTCGAGAAGCACAGCGCCTCGTCTTTGTGCTCGAATTCAGCAAGCTCCCTTTCCAGTTGTACGTGCAGGTCGAGCGTGCCGTTGAGGAAACGGCTGCCGGCGCAACCGCTGCCGTATTTGTCGAGCGCGGCCTTGGCTGCGTCGATAACGCGCTGGTCGCCAGTCAGACCAGTGTAGGCGTTAGAGCCGAACATAAGTACCTTGTGACCCTCCATCTGTACCTCGGTGCCCTGTTTGCCCGTTATTTCACGGAAATACGGATAGACGCCAGCTTCCATGAACTTTTGCGGTTCACGGTAGTTCTTGTATCTTTCTTGTAATAGTCCCATAATAAGAATAAGGTGTAGTTTTACTACATTATACTTTCAAAATCAGGCTGCAAAGATACAAAAAAATGTCGAAAGCCTAAGAAAAAACGTGGAAAAGTGTTTCAAAAGTGAAAATATTGGCTTGCGGCAAATCTTTTTATATTGAATATTATTATTTTTGCATCACTTATGACGACGAAGAAGCACATATTGTTCATTGTCAACCCGATTTCAGGAACGTCAAGGAAGCAGAGTGTCGGCGAGTCCATCGGCAAAGCCGTCGACGGTACCCGCTTTGATTATTCGATAGTTGCCACCCGTTACGGCGGCCACGCTTACGAGATAGCCTGCGAGGCTGTCCGGTCGGGGCTTGATGCCGTAGTGGCTGTTGGCGGCGATGGAACGGTAAACGAAGTGGGTCGGGCCGTAGCGGGTTCGGCCACGGCTCTAGGTGTCATACCATGCGGCTCGGGTAACGGCCTGGCTCGTCACCTGATGTTGCCCATGGACGTGCGCAAGGCCGTAGGAGTGGTAAACGCTTTCACTGTACACGAGCTTGACTATGGAGTGATTAACTCTATGCCTTTTTTCTGTACGTGCGGCATGGGGTTCGACGCCTTCATCAGCATGAAGTTTGCTGAGGCCGGTAGGCGTGGCCCCATAACCTACCTTGAGAACATCCTGCGTGAAGGCCTGAAGTATAAGCCCGAGACATACGAGATAGAAGATGGCGGGGGCACGTTCCTCAACAAGGCATTCCTTATATCCTGTGCTAATGCCTCGCAGTACGGCAATAACGCCTACATAGCACCGCAGGCGTCGATGAGCGACGGTCTGCTTGATGTAGTCGTCATGGAACCATTTGGCGTTATGGAGGCCCCTCAGCTTAGTATCGACATGTTCAATAAAACGCTCGACAAGAACCCTAACATCAAGACATTCAAGACAGAGCGCATACATGTGCGCAGGGAGAAGGCGGGATTTGTGCATGTTGACGGCGATCCTATCATGACTGGTGCAGATGTCGATATAGCCGTGGTGAACAAGGGCATACGCATTATAGTAAATCCTTATGCCGAGAAGGCCAGGCGTCGCCCTAGCGCAATGCAGACTGCTTTCAGCGTGTTCTTTAACGACATAATCAACGCTAGGGCTGAGTGGCCAAGAAGAGGGGACAGGCCAGGGCTTCACGAAAAATAAAAATCTGGGTTGTTCAGGCACTCTGAGGATGTGTTTTGTCATTTTAATGAAGTTTTGTTAGAAATTGAGCGACCTTAACTTTTATTTTCTCAGTTCTGCGGTTTCGGATATTCCGTCAGTGAGGGAATTGCGTTAAATGTTATTGATGAAATGTCTTTGTTTTTTTGTTCTGCCAAATAATAGGCAGATATGTTTTAAATCATTAAAATACAGGCGGATAGTTATTTATTCCGCCTATTTTTTTTACCTTTGTATGGTTATTTGATTATGGATGTGCTGCGTTATGGCTACGACTGCTGCGGCGCTAATATACAGAGATATTGAAATTGAAGACGATAAAACGTATACTAAGGGCGGCGATATGGGCTGTCGTTATCCTGTATGTATCGGTGGCGGTGCTTGTGCAACTGCCGGCGGTGCAGGGCTGGATAGGGGAGCGTGTGGCCTCAGTCGTGGGCGGTAGGTTAGGTGCCAGGGTGTCGGTGGACAGGGTGCATCTTGGGCTGCTGGGCAGGGTTGTCGTAGATGGTTTCAGGATGTACGACAAGAGATCAGTGTTGATGGTCAGTGCGTCGCGTCTGGCCGCCAAGGTTGACTATGCCCTCTTGATACGGTCTGGGCGAATACGTGTGTCGTCAGCGCAGATGTTCGGTGTTAAGGGTGTGTTCTACAGTGCTGGCGCCGACGTTGAGCCTAACTACCAGTTTGTTCTCGATTCGCTTGCGTCGGGAGGCGATGGAAAGTCATCCTTAGAGCTTAGTGTCAATTCGCTAATCATACGGCACGGTTCGGTGAAGTATGATCGTTACGACGTGCCTCCTACGCCGTCGAGGTTTAATCCATGCCATTTGTTCGTTAAGGACATAAGTGCACATATGGTAATACCGTATTATACGCCAGATAGTATGTGCGTTTCGGTTAAGAAGTTGTCGTTAAGCGAGTCTTCGGGCATTATAGTCAAGAGGCTAGGGCTTGACCTTACCGTATGTGACGACGGAGCTGAACTTGAAGGACTGGAACTGGATTTGCCAGGTTCGGAGATTCGTCTTGCCAGCGTACATGCTGATTACGTCTCGAGGAGCGGCGGTCCGGATCTGTCGACGTTGCGCTTCTGGGGTAGGATTGGTTCGTCGAAAGTGTCGCTATGTGATCTGGCGTGCTTTGTGCCTTCGTTTGCTGGGTACACAGAGCCTTTGTTTCTCAGCGCCGAGTTCAGTGGTACGGGGCGTTCATTGGACGTTGGTAGGCTGGATGTAAGGTCTCCAGGAAACGGCGTCGTTTTTGCGGCTAGAGGACGTGTGGCAAAATCGGAAGCCGGAGTCGCTTGGTATGCAGACATCGATAGGCTGGCATGCACCGCCTCTGGGCTGGACATGGCTCTTAATGGTTTTACCGATGTGGACGACGATGTGGCGAAGGTCTTGCTGCGTCTTGGTGACGTAAGCTATTCTGGAAACGTGTCAGGCAAGGGCAGGATGATGACGCTTAGCGGCTTGCTGCGTACTGATGTTGGGCGGGCTGACGTCAGGTTTAGGCATGACGGAGGCCGTGTAGAAGCTTATGTCAATTCGGCGGGGCTTGACGTGGGACGGCTGCTTGACAACGGACGGTTAGGTATGTTGGCCACAACGGTAAAGGCATGGTGTAGAGTAGGCAAAGGCGGTATTTCTGACGTACGCATTGACGGTGTTTTTCCGCGGTTCGATTATAACGGTTATTCTTATTCAGGCATTACGGCGAAGGGAACTTACGGAGGGTCTTCGTTCAACGGTTTGCTGAGTGTTGACGACCCAAACGGAAGTATAAGCGTCAGCGGCAGTATGGATCTGTCTGCGTCGGGGCGTACTGCTGATATTGAAGCTACGGTGCGGCGACTCGACCTTGCAGCCTTGAAGATAACTGATAGGTGGAGTGGAGCTAAGTTTGACTTGGACGTAAGTATGGACACGCGGATGTCTGGAAACGAGGCTAACTTTTTTAAGGGTCGTGTGGGGGTAAGGAATTTTTCGATGTACTCCAGCGATACTGTGTATAGGCTTGACAGCCTTGACGTGGTGGCCGATGCGGGTAGTCTGGCATTGCACAGCGACTTTGCTACAGCACGGATTACAGGTGATTATAGGTTGCGTACTATCGCAAGGAGTCTTACGGGCATGCTTGGTTCGAGGTTGCCTACTCTGTGTGGGGGAGCTGGCGCAACGGATAACAGGTTTACTCTTAATGCCGAGGTAGTAAAGACGGATTGGCTCTCAGTCTTGTTCGACGTGCCGCTGGAACTTGGTGCCCCGTTGAAAGTAAGTGCCAACGTGGACGACGGTCTCGGCGTGATGTCTATGGTGTGCCATGCAGACAGGATTGACTATGACGGCAATCCGTACGAGAATTTTGCAATACGGATGGACGCGTTAGGCGATACTCTGTCGGTGGACGGTAGCGTGTGCAAGGTTATGGGTAACGGTCACAGGCTAGATCTGTCGCTCGAAGCGGCTGCCGTTGACGACAAGCTTGCGACATCGGTCAGATGGAGCAACAACATGGACAGACTGATGGCGGGTGTATTAAACGCCGAGACGCGGTTTGTTAGGAGCGACGCTGGGGGTACAGGTGTTGATATAGCCGTGAAACCGTCGCATATATTGGTCAATGATACCATATGGAATGTGTTGCCTTCAAGTATCGCCTACAACGGGGGTGACTTGACGATAGACCATTTTGCCATAGAGCATGACAGGCAGCATATCAGGATAGACGGTATGGCCACGAAGCATGCCGACGACTCTATAACTGTGGACCTGCAAGACGTTGACGTAAACTATGTACTCGGGCTTGTTAATTTCCATTCAGTAGAGTTCGGTGGAAACATGACTGGTAAGGCCTACGTGAAATCGGTCTTCTATGGACCGGATGCATATGCCGACCTGATAGTTGACAACTTCACGTTCGAGCACGGCAGGATGGGCAAGCTCTTCGCCAAAGTAAACTGGAACAAGGAAGACAAACGTATAGATATCGACGCACGTGCCGACGACGCCGATAACGCACGAACTACGATACAGGGCTATGTTTCTCCAGCCAATAACCGCATTGACCTGGGCATAAAGGCCGAAGATACTAATATAGAGTTTCTTGAAAGTTTTTGCGGAGCGTTTATGGACGAAATCAACGCAAAGGCCAATGGCAATCTCAGATTGTACGGCCCGCTGGATGCCATCGAATTGACAGGCAAGGTCGTGGCAAACGGCAAAGCACGGATAACACCAATAAACGTCAGCTATAGCCTTGTAAACGATACGATACATTTCATGCCAGACAATATAGTGTTCAGGGCGGACACCATACGTGACCGGAACGGCAACATAGGTATCGTAAACGGCAGCCTTCACCATAAGCATCTCAGCCACTTGACCTATGACGTAAGCATTAGTACTAAGAACCTGCTATGCTACGACACCAACGGGTACGGTGACGACTCTTTTTACGGCACGGCCTATGGCACAGGCGTATGCAGCATACAGGGACGCGATGGAAGGGTTGACATAGACATAGACATTACTCCTGAAAATAACTCGTTCATAGAATATAATGCGGCAAGCCCTGGCGTAATATCTGACCAGCAATTCATAACTTGGCGCGACAAGACTTCGCTGTCGCATGACGGTGACACACTTGGGAGGGACATTGTAGAAAGTCCTGCAGAGCGGTATTTACCTGTCGATATACCTTCGGACATGAGGATAAACTTCATCGTAAACATGACACCAGACGCTACGTTGAGGGTGCTGATGGATAAAAACACGAATGACTATATAGCCCTGAACGGCACCGGAACGATAAGGGCCTCGTATTTTAATAAAGGATCATTTGATATGTTCGGAACATACACCATTGATCATGGCGTATATACATTGACAATACAGAACATAATTAAAAAGATATTTCAATTCCAGCGTGGAGGCACGATTGTTTTTGGCGGCGATCCTTATGACGCCTTGTTAGATTTGCAGGCCGTATATACTGTTAATGGAGTACCTTTGTCTGACCTGCAGTTGGGGAACAGTTTCTCGAGCAATAATGTAAGGGTTGACTGCCTTATGAATATAAGCGGTACGCCGCAGGCGCCTCACGTAGACTTTAATATAGACATGCCAACGGTAAACGAGGACGCCGAACAAATGGTACGCACTGTCATCAATGGCGAGGAGGAGATGAACCAGCAGGTGGTGTACCTCTTAAGTGTCGGACGCTTCTATATGCAAAGTAATAACAACTCCTCGGAACAGAACCAATCCAACCAAACGAGCCTTGCTATGCAGAGTTTACTGAGCGGAACCATAAGCCAACAGATAAACACTCTGCTGGGTAGCCTCGTAAAGAACAACAACTGGACTTTCGGCGCTAACATAAGCACCGGTGACGAGGGATTTAACAACGCAGAATACGAAGGTCTTTTGTCTGGGCGTCTGCTAAACAATAGGCTCATTATCAACGGTCAATTCGGATATCGTGACAATGCTAATGCAACAACATCGTTCATTGGTGACTTTGATATAAATTATTTGTTGCTGCCAAATGGGAATATAGCCCTTAAGGTTTATAACCAGACTAATGACAGATACTTTACGAAGTCATCATTGAATACTCAAGGCATAGGCATCATACTCAAAAAGGATTTTAACTCGTTGTTGGAATTGTTTGGTTATAAGAGGAAACGTAGGCCGTCGGTCATATTGCCGGATGATGCGGATGATTGAATGTAATCATTGCGATATGTACGCAAAAAAGATGGTGGACAAAAGCTTGTCCACCATCTTTTTTGTCGTTAAAATATAAAATGTCGTTATTATGCTTCAGCAGGAGCTTCCTCGTTGGTTGCTTCAGAAGCAGCCTCGGCAGCTGCTGCCTCAGCTTTAGCGGCCTCGATGGCGGCCTTCTTTTCTGCGACCTGTTTAGCTTTTGCTTCATTTGACTTCTTTTCAGCTTCAAGGTTCTTTGCATAAGTCTCTTTCTTGCTCTTTGCGTCGTTTTCACGTATGAGCTCGAGACTTTTTTCCTTGTTAGCTTTCCATGCGTCAAACTTACTTTGGGCTGCAGCCTCGTCAAAAGCGCCTTTCTTGACTCCGCCACGCAGGTGCTTCATGAGATACACACCTTCACGCTTAAGGATATTACGTACAGTGTCAGTGGGTTGTGCGCCAACTTCTACCCAATAAAGTGCACGGTCGAAATTCAAATCTACAGTAGCCGGATTCGTGTTTGGGTTGTAAGTTCCGATTTTTTCTGTAAATCTACCATCACGTGGTGCTCTTACATCAGCGATAACAATACGGTAAAAGGCATAGCCTTTACGACCGCCACGCTGCAATCTGATTTTTGTTGCCATTTTGTTTTTTTGTTATTTTAGGTTTGAATTATGCTACTAACTCGTAATAGCGGGTGCAAAGGTAGTATTTTAAAATTAAAAAAATTAACTTTTTCTGTTTTTTTTTGTTTTTTAACTTTTTTCAGGATACTATTGCTTGATAAGCTTTAAACCGCATTCAAGTCCGTCCATGCTGCCGAGCAGGGACGTTGCTGTCTTTAAAGTTGCATTCTGGGATATATCTCCTAAGACATTTACATATTTAAGTAATTTTGATGCATCCATGACTATTAACAGATTGTTGCCGTCGAGTTGCGTGGTACCAATGATTTGTGATACTTTACCTCCATATTTGAGCGTGATGTTTTTGTCTTCTATGGTATATGTGCCTTTCAGTTCTTTTCCCATTACTGTCTGAGTGAAATTTCCAGATTCGTCAAAGGTCATTTTGACACATCCTTTCGTAAGGCCGTATCCTTCGAGTTTATCTTTCAGTTTGTTTTCAATTGTCGATGCAGCCAGCTTTCCTCCGATGTTTTTAAGGTTATTGTCACTTGACAATACTATTGCCGGTTCCTCATAAACCCATGTACCAATAATTTTATCTTTAGTGGCTACCTTATTCCCAGAGAAGATATTTGTGATCGTGGAAATGATACTTCCGTTTTTGTTCTCGTCTTGCGAGTTGTTTGTCTCAGTTTTGTCTTTTGTTCCGGAAACTACGTTCTTAAGTATGTTTCCAAGATTTAGCTGGGCGTTTGCTTGTGAGCTGAAAATTAACGCAGTGCATAAACACACACTTTTTACTAAAAACTTTTTCATTGTTATTTTGATTTAGTCATTTGAGTTCATATATCTTGCTTGGGACATTTCTTCTTAGGACCTCAACGGGAACGGTTGACAGGTAATCTATTCCGGTCTCTCTCAAGTCCAGTTCTATTGTTTTTCGGGCTAATTCAGGGTGATTATTCTCTTGGCTAAGATGGCATAGCCAGATTTCTTGCAACCTGTTCGTCGCATTTTCTATTATTGCTTGTACACATTTTTTGTTCGACAAGTGTCCCATGCCGCCGGATACTCGCTTTTTAAGGTATTCAGGATATGCTCCGCTCCATAGCATTTCCTCATCATAGTTGGATTCGATGACAAGGTAATTAGCCTCACTTATTATATGGGCCATCTCTTCTGTTACATGCCCGATATCGGTCATCAAGCAGAATGTCTGTTCTCCATATTTGATTTTGAAACCAACATTATCCAAGCTGTCGTGCGGAACATGGAACGTACTGACGGTGAAGTCGCCTAACAATATATTCTCTCCAAGATTGATGTACTTGATATTATTGTTGTCAATTTTTTTTCTAACGCAATAGTTTCGCTTAATGCCTTCGTGTACTTTTTCAGTTGCGTAAACCGGTAGGTTGTATGTACTACTTACAAATCCTACGGCTTTTACATGATCGGCATGATCATGAGTAACGAGAATACAGTCAATATTATTAAAACTTAAACCAAAGTCGCCGAAATATTTTTTCATCTTTCTAATACCTATACCGGCGTCTATTAATAATCCGTATTTTTCAGTGAAAATGTAATAACAATTACCGCTACTTCCACTCCCGAAAGATATAAATTTCAGCATCTTTTTTTATTTTTGTCTGCAAATTTATAAAGAAAAGGTTATAGGGCAAAAAAATTTAATACCTTTGTAGAAATTTTTAATGTTGTAAAGTATAGGGAATGAAACTTATGGTTATTAAAATATTGAACGTAGATAAAGTGCGGTTATATGCATTTGTTTTTATGTTTCTTTGCATTCTTGCTCTATTATCTTTCCTCTCATGTTCAGGCTCAAAAGATGAAAATGATAAAGAAGTCGGGCATGTCGTTGATTGTTTTGCGTCTTGTTATTTTAATTTAGATTTCGTTGGTGCTGTGCCTTTTTGTACAATAGAGTCAAAAAGATGGTTGAGTTTTATTTCAAGTAATATTTCTCAGGCGGATGTGGACATCATACGGACGCAGCAGGTTGGCGCGACTCATGAAATAGGTGAAATAGAGCACATATGTGATACTTTTGTCGTGGCTAATTGTTCTATCTTTAATTTCTTGCGGGTGGATACACTTGGGACTTCGGGATGTATAACCGAACAAGCTGTTTTTAGAATACCTGTTGTAAAAAGGAATGGTAAATGGCTTGTTAAAATGGAAGGCCTACTGCAAAGTGAAAGGCAAAATCACGACTGAAATCAGGATGGAAAATGGCATAGTGTTCGTTATTTGAATTGTATGCTGGATTTATTGCTTTCATACCCATATCAAAGCGAAGAATAAAGAAATCGAAGTTAAATCTTATTCCCAAGCCATACGCAACAGCTATCTGTTTGTAAAAATCCTTAAACCTGAATTGTCCACCAGGTTGTTCTTCATAAGCTCTGATGGTCCAAATGTTACCGGCATCGATGAATGCCGCACCATACACTTTCCAGAATAAAAATGATCGCAATTCAATATTTAAGTCAAGTTTTATATCTCCTGTTTGGTTTATGAAATCAATGGCTCCGTTTGTTCCCTTGAATTTACCAGGACCAAGTCCTCTTACGCTCCAACCTCTTACGGAGTTTGCACCGCCAGAGAAATAACGTTTTTCAAACGGCAATATCATGCTGTTTCCATAAGGGTAGGCTATGCCAAGGCCGGCGTGTAATGCCAAACTATTGTTGCGGTCGAACATTATAATTTTTGTGTAGTCGAAATCTCCTTTGACGTATTGGGCAAATGCAATGTTAAATAGAGTATATTGATTGTTTTCATTGCGTTTGCTTCCCAACAAGTGAGAAATTCCACTTAAAAAGTTTCCTGATGTCTCAACGTTGATTTTATATGCTTCATCGCCATTGTTAAATGACATCCCGAAACCTAATTTCATTATAAATAGGTCTTCGTAATTATATCTTAAAATAGAATTCCTGTTGTTTACATCGTCAAGATATTCTTCCTTGAATGTGGTTGATATCCATGGCATGTAGATATAGTTAAGGTCTATCAAGTCAAATTTATAGCTTTTTTTCCCGGATATGTCATTCCATCTGTATCTCCAGCTTGCTGTGAAGACTCTTCTGTGGAATTCAGGCCTGTTTTGCATGTTGTAGCTAACTGTCAACTCTGACATGGCTGTTGACTGTTTCTTGAACTTTTTAGACAAGAACGGCACGACAAATCGTGGAAACAAAAGTTTTGCCTCCAGGCTATATTCTTCATAATCCTGGTTCTGGTATCCTTCCAGTCCCGTTATTGCCTCAAAAGCTCCCCTGAGTTTTATGCTGAATGTTTCTGCTCCTCTGAAGATATTTCTGTTTTCATAAGTAAGAGAGGCTGCAGCCCCAAGGTCTCCAGCTGTATTTGTACCTTCCGGCTGAAAACTTATGCTGTTGATCTTATTAGTACTTATTCCTATATTGCAATCAAGAATATTGCTGTCAGGTCGCTCTGTAAACTTAATATTAGTGTATTTTACTATTGGTAACCGTCCGAATCGGTTGTAGGTTTTTTGCAGTTCATCGGCATTATATAATTTTCCTGCTTCAATAATCGTATTTTCTTCCAAAACGGATTTTCGTAATGGTATTTTATCAAAATCACCATTTGCGTGATAATTTATCTTGCCAATGGTATATTGTTTATGCTCTGTTTCTTCTTCGCCGTTGCCGGATATGAATTTATGCAGATGTAGTGTTATGTCTATATCTGTACTTCCACTTATTGTATCAGCCGAGTACGAGATGAAATCCTTGTGGAAGTTGACATAGCCATTATTATTTAAGAAGTCGGTAATTTGTTCTCGTTCATTGTCAAGAACACTTACCATGAAAGGCATGCCAATGCGCAGATTAGTAGAATGAAATTTTTTATTTTTAAGTACAGAGTCAATATTTTTGTCTTGGATGTCATAATTAATAGAGCTGATATGATAGCGTTTGCCAGGATGGAGGTTGTATATTACTTTTACCTTTTTCTTTTTTTCACGTTTCAATGCATAGTCTACTTGTGCTTTTATATATCCCATTCCATGTAATACGTTACTTAAATCGTTACATGTCTGCTCTGCCTGAAGGGAATCAAATAAAACAGGACCTTCTCCCAAGGCTTGCAGTTTTCGGTTAATCCATTTTGTTGTATCGCGTCCTGATAAAGCGTATGTGCCTAAAGGAACTTTAAAAAGTGAAAACCATTTGGAATTTCCTTTTTGTCTTATATAAGGTTCTAACTGGCTGGTTTCAATATTTTTTGTGTCGGATTTTATTTTGACATCGTCTAATAGATAGCTGCCCTCAGGAATGAACTTTGAGGCTGAACAAGCAGTGATTGTTACCACAATAATTAATGTGGAAACTATCTTTTGCAATCTATTTATTATCCGTTTTATCACTTAATTTTGTTTTAGACTGCAAAAATACTAAATTTTTAGTAGTTTTGTCCTGCAAAACTTAAAAATGATATGATAAGCAAGAACCAGATCAAATATATCCACTCTTTAGCACTAAAAAAGAATCGTGACAAAGAGGGCTGTTTTGTAGGAGAGGGGCCAAAAGTTGTGGCTGACTTGTTGGCTGTGCAGACTCCTGAAATACTTGTCGCTACAGATAAATGGTATGCTTCGACTAACATCGCTCCGCGTCAGCAAGATGCGGTTGTGACAGAAGAAGAGCTTGGCAAAGTCAGTTTCTTGCAGCATCCCCAACAGGTGCTTGGGGTGTTTCGTAAACCTCATGAAGAAGTTTCTATTGATATATGTAACAAGGATTTGTGTCTTGCGCTTGATAAAATACAAGACCCTGGCAATCTCGGAACAATAATACGCATTGCCGATTGGTTTGGCATTTCGACGATATTTTGTAGTCCTGACACTGCAGATGCTTTTAATCCAAAAGTTGTGCAGGCAACGATGGGCAGTATAGCGAGGGTAAAACTCGTATATAGAGATTTATGCGCAGTGCTTGATGGGTTGCCTACAGAAATACCTGTTTATGCAACTTCGTTAGAAGGAGAAAATATTTATTCTCAAGAGTTATCTTCATATGGCATGATAATCATGGGTAATGAGGGTAATGGGGTTTCTCCACAAGTCATGTCAAAAGTCAATCGTACCTTGTTTATTCCATGTTATCGTAAATCCAAAGGAATCGACAGTCTTAATGTTGCGGTTGCTACGGCTGTAACTTGTGCGGAGTTTAGAAGAAGGTGAGTTTGACTTTTATGAGTCTTGTTTTTTAGGATTTAAGCCAAATATAGTATGAAAATAGTCGAAATACCATCGTTTTTTCCTCCTTATGGTGGGGAGTTTTGTTTAGAACAAAGTAAGGCTTTAGCAGCTTTGGGACATGATGTAACAATTTTGGCAAATGTTCAATTAGCTGTAAGACGTGGCCTTTTTACATATTTGTTAACTCCGTATAAGCGTAGATGGGTTACCGTTGACGGCATACAAGTGTATCGTTCAGACATGCGTGGCATACCGTTGTGTGTTCGTCCGAATGTTAAGCGTTGGGTGAATATTGTGAGAAGTATGTTTAACACGTATGTACATATTAATGGCAAACCAGACATAATTCATGCGCACTGTGCAAAATGGGCTGGTTATGCAGCATATCAGATAAGTAAGGAATATGGCATTCCGTTCGTGATTACTGAGCATTTGCCGTCAATGATATATAAAGCAGAGTTTGGAACGGACCTGACAAAAGTCTGGCAGATTCCTTTATTGAAAGAAACGTATAAGTCTTCGGATATGGTTATTCCTGTTGCTGCGGAATTGGTTGATGATATTTCTTGTTATTTTGGTAAAGACTACCGTTGGATTGAAATATCGAATACTATTGATACTGATTTTTTTGCGTATAAAGAGCGTAAGCCGTTGAAAGGGAGAAGATATCGTTTTTGTTGTTTAGCGAATTTTATTCCACGAAAAGGATATGATGTATTATTCCGTGCATTTGAACTCTTGGTAACGCATAATGCCAATGTAGAGTTGTATATAGCAGGAAAGGATACAAAGGGGCCAAGTTGTATGGCAATGTTGGGAAACAGTAATCAGATAATTGCTTGTGGTGAACTTGACAAGAAAGGAGTACGTGATTTGTTGTATAACAGCGACTGCCTTGTACTTGCGTCAAGAAGTGAAGCGCAGCCATTGGTATTGCTTGAAGCAATGTGTACAGGAATACCTGTGATTTCAACTGATTGTATTCCACAAAGTATTAAAAAGTTGTCTGGTTGTACTGTGACAAAGATTGACGATGCAGTTCAATTATCAGAGGCAATGTTAAAGCGTTGTTCAGATGATAATATTAGTTCAAAAATGATTTCATCAGAAGTTGTAAATATGGTGTCACAGGAAGCTGTCGGATTAAAATTAGAACAGGTTTTCAAGAATATTATATCAAGTCATGGTTAATTATGATAATTATTATTTTCTTAAAATGTGTTTAATGCCTACGAAAATCTTGCGGATATATAAAAATAAATTCCATGTAAGCATGTTGGACATTATTACATTGGCAATTTTTGCTTTTGTTGGAATTTGGACTTGCCAGTCATTACTGCAATCCTGCACCATTCGATGTAAGTGTTTATCTTTGCAACGAAAGGCGTGCATAGTGAGTCCAAACAACCTGTTTTGGAAATATTTATAAGTCGTTTGACTGTTTATATTATACGTTTTACATATATACGAGCTGAGATTTGTCGTTTTTTTTACGAAGATAAATTGTTTTTTATCATTGTTTGAGAATGAAACGGTTTCACGTCCATAGCTATAATACAATGTAATTTTTGGTATGTATGCTATTTTCCCCATATAGGCCATGATGAAGCAAATCTGCAAGTCTTCACATCCGAAATCTTTATTTCTGAACATTTTAGGGTCATCATTATATGCTTTTCTCATTATATCAGCTCTGTACATTGCAGTACATAGATGAATTATAGGCCTCTTAGTCTGTGTTATGATGGCTTCAAGCATTTTTCTCCCGTCCGTGATGTCTGAGTTGAACGGATTTGTGCCGGGACTGGTTGTCGCTTTTGTTTCTTCATCATAATACATCCAGTCTGTATGCACTAATGTTACATCTGGATTATTTTCCAATATAGTTACTTCTTTCTCCAGTTTCAGTGGGTCAACCCAGAAATCATCGCCGGCACAGTCTGCGATGTATTTCCCTTGGCAAGCCAATAGACAATCGAAATAATTATCAATAACACCTTTGTTGGGTGCCTTTTCCATTAATCGTATGATGTTGGGAAACCGTTTGGCGTATTCTTCACATATCTTGCGCGTGTTGTCTGTTGAGCAGTCATCTCCCAGTACGATCTCGAATGGGACATGGCATTTTTGGCATAATATAGAGTTGAGTGTGCGGGTAATAGTTTTTTCTTCGTTGTATGTTAGTACTATTACAGATATAAGGTTTTTATATTGTGAGGGTGTCATTTCAGCGTTATTTCGAAAATTTTTCTGAGTATTCTGTTTTTTGACAAATGTCTGAATATTGTATATTTTGTGGTGTAATTTGCGTCAGGTAAAGGGAATAGGCCTTTTGTCTCCAGCCTGCTGATTCTTTTTTCTATTTGTTTTGCCGAACGTGTCAGGATAACCGTATTGTAAATATAGTCCATCGTAAGTTGCGCTACTCGCCTTTTCATGGCACTTTTGTCGCCTGCAGGCAATATGTCAGCCAGGTAATTGAGATGTGTTATTATCCGTTCAACGTCGTTTAGGCGTTTTATTATGTTTCTTTTGTTTACGTTGTTTGTTATAGAGCCTTGTCGTTTGCGGTAATAATATGCCGTTATGTTGAGGCTGTACACTTTTTCGGCATGTAATATCAGCTGTGGGGTAAACTCTTCGTCTTCATGCAATGTGCCGGGTGTAAACCGTAAGTTGCCGAGTATTCTTCTGTTAAAGATATATCCCCATGCTACGGCGTGTATGTTGTTATGCCTCATGTAGTGAGCGCCATCCATTGGTTCTGGCAGTTCGTAGTTTATGCGCACCTTGTCACTGTCCGTCGAATCGAAAAGCACCAAGTCCGGTTCATTGTATCTTACGACATCCAGACATCTTTCGTATGCTTCCGTAACAAGTCGGTCGTCGCCGTCGACAAACTGGATATATTTGCCCGTAGCCATGCGCAGGCCTGTGTTTCTGGCCGAACTTAGTCCACCGTTCTTTTGTCTGATGTACATTATTTCGTTACGTTCATCATTTAAAGAAGCAAGCGGGTCGGTGTCAGAACCGTCGTCGATGAGTATTATTTCCCTTTCGGCCTTACGCAATGACAGGTTGATAATGCTGTTCAGACATTCCTTCACCATGTCGTGAGGCAGGTTGTAGCATGTCACGATAAAACTTACTAAGGGTTGTTTTTTGTCGCTCATGGTGCAAAAGTAATATTTTATTTGCAACAAGGCAAATAATAAGCGTACGAATGATAGTGTTTGTCAAAGTGCTTGGTGTTTGATAATACGTATGCTTAACTTTTTTAAACGACCGTATATCAGTTAACGAAAGAGCGTCTTTTGAGATGTAAAATGCCGTCTTTCGTTAGCTGAAAGGCGGCATTTTGTAATGTATCTGATTCTCAATTGGTTACAACTTGAATATATATTGACGTATCGTTATGGCTCTGAAATGCCTTCTTGCGATTCAAGCCAGTTGTCAATGAGTTTTCTTGCTATTGATAATTTTTCAGGAATTCCGGGTAGATGGTCTTTGCTGAACCATCCACCAGCTCCGAGTTCGGAACGTTGCAAGTGGATTTCTCCACTTGCGTAGTCGGCATGAAAACCAACCATCAGCCCGCAGGGGTAGGGCCATGGTTGTGAGCCAAAATACCGTAAGTTCTTTATTGTCAAGCCTGTTTCTTCCATTACTTCCCTTTGGACTGCTTGCTCCAAAGTCTCGCCTGTTTCGACAAAGCCTGCTACAAGGCCGTAATAATGGCCTTTGAAATTATTTGCATGAACGAGTAGGACTTTGTCTTCACGCCGGATTAGTACAATGACGGCTGTTGATAGTTGTGGCCATATCTCGCGGCCGCATTTTGTGCATACTTTGGATATATCGGTGTGCAGTTTCATTTTTCCGCCACATTTCCCGCAGAATTTTGTGTTAGAGTCCCAATATAGTATTTCCGCGCATTTTCCTGCTTTCAGATACAGTTCATAAGTCAGTTTATTATATGAAGCACGCAGGCCGCAAAGTTCATAGCGTGAGGTGTCAATGTTGTCATGCCCCGAGTTATATGTCTTGACTTCAATATCGCCTAATGGGGTTATGTTGTGTATGTCGTCCGCATTGTCGACGGCAATCGGTGGATTCTCTTGTAACGGAATTGTGTAATTACCATTGCTTGTCTTTTCAAGCAATAGTTCCGATTTGATGAAGACGAACCAATATTTGTCCATGATAAACGTCTTTGGATATTATTATATGTTGTCAGTTTATTCCAAATAGAAGCTTTTTGTCTTTTATTATGGCTTTCTCGGTAAAGCTTTTAGGCACGAAATGCCAATTATTGTTGGGTTCGGGAGCCATTATCCCTGCTTTTTCTATTTCCTTCATGAGGTAGTATCGCTGGTCAAGTTCACTTTCGTATATAATTCTTTCCGGCAATGAGTCATGCGGAATTCCCGCCCCTTTAGTCAGCAGCTCACCGCCGCCGTTGCCGCGGTAGCTGTTCATTGCCACTTTATACCATTTGTTTTCATCGAAAGGCTCTCCGTTTGTCATTCCTGTTATTCTAACCTTTTTTTCATATGGTTTTGTTACATCCACTTCATAATCGATACCTGCGGCACTGTCAAAATTGAAAGCAAGATTCTTGAAACCATAGCCGTCAGCTCCGTTGCCGTTGTGTTCGAGCAACATGATATGGTCGTCAGGACTTTGCATCGTGTTTGTCCAAAGGCCATAACTCATCTCAAGATAATTATGGATTTCCTTTCCTGTCATTTTCACGACGTATATCTGGTTCTCGTATTTATACAAGTTGAACATGTCGCTTACATGTACGTCGCCGGCTTTTATGCATTCGTCAAATGACAATGGGGCGTTGAACGATATGTCCGCTCCTGTAATCTTTAGCTGTAGGTTGTGTATAAGGTCGCAGAACGCACTGCTCCCGAAATAAGAATCTCGAGTGTATATGGAGTTCTTGAACGTGCCAATTTTGCGTGTGACAAAATAGTTTACGCTATCTATGTCGTTTTTGAATATCTCGATAAATTCTTTGTCGATTGGCTGTTGCCTGATATCGTGTATTTCTCCGGTTATGCTTTTCCCGGTAACTTTGCCGTTATTCAATGTTACTTTTATAGTCGCGTCACAAACAAAATTCGCGTTTGATGAAGGATTCAGGCATAAGACATTGCTTCCATCATTGTTCTTTACATTTTCCTTGTTGCTTTTATGGTCGTGTCCATACAGTATTAGGTCAAATCCCGACACCTCATTGGCAATGCGCAAAGAGGCGTTTTCGTCATACGAATCGGTGGTTATTCCTCCGTCTCTGCCTGAATGGAACAGACCGATAATAACGTCCGGATGTTCGTTCTCAATGATGTGTTTTGTCCAATAATTAGCGCTCTTGACCATATCTTCGAAACGTAATCCTGCCCATAAACGTACGTTGAGCCAGTTCGGGATGGCCGGAGTAGTCAATCCTAATACCGCAATACGCACTCCCTCGCGTTCGAAAATCACGTACGGCTTAAGATATGGGTATCCCGTTGTCGTGTCGATGATATTAGCCCCGAGCATAGGGCACTTCACTTCTTTTATCCATTTGTCATATACTGCATGTCCTGTTTCAATGTCATGATTGCCAATGGTTTGCGCATCATAGCCCATATGGTTTATCACAGAGGCTGCCACATTTGGCATTTCTGGCTTAATGAAGTTACAGTAATAACATGTCGGTTGTCCCTGCAGAATGTCTCCGTTGTCCAACAAAAGCAGGTTGTCTCCATATTCCTTTCGAAGCGATTTCACGTAACTTGACACTCTTGCAAGCGAGCCGCTCATGGATTTCTGGTTGATGAAGTCGTAAGGGAAGAAACAACCGTGTACATCGCTTGTCTGTATAACTCGTATCTCTACGCTTTTTTCTTGTGCTGCTATCATATTTGTAAGGCCGAATGCCAACAGGCAAGTGGTGATTAATTTGTTCATGATTGTGCTTGCTTTCCTTAAGTATCGCCGGCGGAGTGTTATTCGATGATTCTGGTCATGGCCATTTCCGTTATTTTACCGTCTGGATCGACTTTCGCATTTATACGGAATTTATTTATTGTATTAGTGCCGTCATCCTTTTTGACGTCTTGGCTGACCATAAATGTTGTACTGTATTCATATTGAAGGTCACCTATTTCCTTCTTGCTTATTTCATAATCGCTTGTTATGCTCCATATCATGCTTTCCACGTTTTCTTTATAAATCTTGTTCATGAATGAAACGATGTCGGCTTTTGTCGCGTTTGGTTTACCAAGGAAGTTTATATTGTCGCCGATGTTTGCCGTAAGATTGCTCTCGTTCCTGGAATTGATACAGATAAAGAAGTTATGGAATATACTGCTGATGAATTGTTTATCATCAGGCGTCACTTCGCTGGATTTTATTTTATTAAGGGCAATTACGGCTTCTTCGTAATGGTTACCGTCATAATGGCTGTCTATGTATAGTTGGTATGCATCTGCCGTGTTCAGCTTTTGGCATTGTGCCCAGTCGATAGAGTCAATCTTTTCAAGCGCTTCCTGTTTATGTGGGCTGTCAGGGTGCGTATTAAGATATTCGGTTAACGCTCTCTTTGAGCCCATGACAACAGCGTCAGTCCAGTCTTGGTCTATCTTGTTAAGTTCTTCCAGATGTCTGGCAATAGAGTCAATATGGGCTTGCGGAGCGTCTTTGAAGTTATTAAGGTATGCTTGTAATATTGTAGGATCATCACTTTGCATTGCAAAGATGTATTCTTCTTGCTCTCTGTCGCTCTTTGCGTTATTGTAGAAATACAGGCACGTGCCGAGTACCAGCAATGCAATGGCTACTGATACAAGTATTATTGTTTTGTTGTTTTTCCGGTTAGGATTGTTTTCCGGTACATGATTTTTATCAATACTGTTATTTTGTATTTCATGCCCTTCTTCAGTTACAGGCGTTGTGGCCGGTGCATTTGTAATGCTCTGGTGGACGTTGTTGCCTGTCGTTTGTTCTATTTCAGTGGTGCTTATTGGAGTTGTTTTATGACAATGTGGACACGCTGTCTCGCTTTTGAAATATGCTTCTCCACAATATGGGCATTTTACTGTTTTTCCTGCTATTTCAACACCACATGCAGGACATACGGGCGCTTTGTCACTGATTTGATGGCCGCATTCTGGACATTTTATGATAGCCATTGTACTGTTCCTTTATGTTAAATTACCGTTTTATTTAAAAGTGTTTGAATCTTATTTCCCTCATGCTGTGCCTGCCCATGAAACGGCTTTTGTCAACGTATGCGTTAATTCCGTTGATACGTCCTTTAGCCGTGTATTGCCACATTGTGTAGTCCCTGTCGTCAGCCAGTTGCGGTTTTTCGTCTGAATATTGGGCAATCATGAGCTTATAATCATCGATTTTCCCCTTCAGGTGCTTGTTGTAGAAGTTTGTATAAGTATACAACAAAGGCTTTTGCCGGTATGCTTTTTCCACCAGATCCAAGAATTTGAAGAGTGAATCGCAGAATTCATCAGTCTTTAATCCGCCTGTAGATTCGATATCAATCATTGGTATGAGGTCTTGGTCGCCAGGGCGGCATTGTGAAATGAAGTTTTCCAGTTGTTTGGCCAGGTCTGTTTTGGGACGGAAAAAATGGTATGACCCGACTTTCAACCCATAACGATGAGCCAATTCAATGTTTCTTTCATAAGTTTCGTCAATATGGGTACTACCTTCAGTTGCCTTTAGATATACGTAGGCCATTTTACTGTTTGCGCCGACGTTTTCCCAGAAAACTTCTCCCTGATAATGGCTGAGGTCTATTCCATGCACATGGCGACAGGTGTCCTCGCATTGGATGTAGCTTTCTTGATCGTCATTCTGGGCAGTGGAAGGCAGTATGTTGAAAAGTGATAGACAAATAAAAAGAACTATGTATTGTTTCATTACGGGCGTATCTTATTTCATGCAAAGGTACTGCTAATCGTCTGTATCTCAAAAAAAATTATAAAATTTTAGTTATTCATCAATATTTGAAAGACTTTTAATTATATTGGCCATAAATCTGCTTGACGTCTCAAGCGGGCAATATGATTTGTATTTTATAGGGTGTGAATTAGGTTTCTTTATGGGGTTTATTCCTTTTTGTGGACTGTTGTCGTTTATTTCGATATGTCGAGTGGGGTTGGTTATCATGTTGTCTATCTCTCTTGAGATGGTATGTAGGTATTTATCACCTGTTTCGGTAATGAACGGTAATTCGTCATTGTCAAAGTTGAATAATTGTACGAGGCAATTACCTATAAGATTCGCAATGCCTTGAATTTTTAACGCTTTAATCCATCCGTCTGTTTTAACGAAATCTATTTTATCACCGTTTAGCCTTAAATAGAAGCCGAGATCCGACAAGCTCCTGAAGTCCAGTCCTGAGTTTAAAAGCTTATTGATGTTTTCAATCAATTTGTTTATGAAAACAATCGAGTCAATTGACGTGTCAATGCTATGAATCTCATTGAATACGATTTTATTGTATTTTCGGTTCAAGTAAAAATTCGCGAACGGTTTAGCCTTGCCTGAAACTGTAATTGTATCAAGTTTTGTATAGTCTTGTTTTTTCCCGTATTCTTTAGCTACGGTTAGGTTTTGTGCGGCCTCCTGAATGCGTGTCGGAATTATGGTAACACCCGATTTACAGATAGTAGTAATTCCATTGCCTATGAAATCTTGAACTTTGTACGTTTCAGCCGCCGACAATAGTCTTTTCCATTTGTATTCGGACATGGGCTCAACTGTGTCTTCAACATTAAAAGTTCCGGCTGACAGCAGTTTGATGAAATTTCTCGCGAGAATATTCATGTTATGTCGTTATGAATACAATTTGTCGAATGAACGGGCGCCAATGCCATAGATTGACAGGGGCTGTTCCTATTGCATTGCCGTCCGTTCTTTGATTGTTGCTTATTTTACAATGTCACGCCATTCTTGAATATGGATATTTCCCTGTATCCGTTCTTTTCGTTGCAAGTCTGTTCTCCATTGGCAACGGAAATGATTTTGTCGATAAACTTGCGGAGCAACGAATGCATTTCCGTACCGTCAACAAGTTCTCCGGCATTGAAGTCTATCCAGTTGGGCTTGTTTTTATACAGGTTGGTGTTCGTTGATATTTTCATTGTCGGGATGAACGTTCCGAACGGTGTTCCACGTCCGGTCGTGAACAATACGATCTGGCAACCCGCCGCCGCTAAAGCTGTAGACGCGACAAGGTCGTTGCCCGGGGCGGATAATAAGTTTAGGCCCTTTGTCCGTAGACGGTCGCCGTAGCCAAGCACTCCGCAAACGGGGGCACGGCCGCATTTCTGGGTACACCCGAGAGCCTTGTCTTCAAGTGTGGATATTCCGCCGGCCTTGTTGCCCGGTGACGGGTTTTCGCCTACGGGCTCGCCATGGCTTAGGAAGTATTCCTTGAAGTCGTTGACCAGCTTGACTGTCTGGTTGAACAGGTCTTCGTTCTTGCACCTATTCATCAGGATTGTCTCGGCTCCGAACATTTCGGGAACTTCCGTAAGGATTGATGTTCCGCCTTGTGCCACGAGGAAATCCGAGAATTCTCCGACAAGCGGGTTCGCCGTGATACCGCTGAAGCCGTCGCTACCGCCACACTTTAGGCCGACACGCAACTCGTTCAGGGGGCAGTCGGTACGTTTATCGTTCTTCGCGATGCCGTAAAGCGAGCGGAGAATCTTCATTCCTTCGTTTATTTCGTCGCCTTGTACTTTCTGCACAACAAGGAATTTTATTCTGTCCTTGTCGTAGTCGCCGAGGAGTTTTTCAAACTGGTCAGGCTGGTTGTTCTCGCAACCAAGGCTTAATACGAGTACCGCGCCGGCATTAGGATGGAGCACAATGTCGCGTAATATCTTTCTTGTGTTCTCATGGTCGTCACTGAGTTGCGAACAACCGTAATTGTGGTGCCAGGCATGCACGGCGTCTATGCCTTCGAGTTCTGTTTCTTCGGCAAGCATATTTGCCAGTTTCTCGGCAATGCCGTTGACGCAGCCTACGGTCGGGACAATCCATACCTCGTTCCTTATTCCTACTTCGCCGTTATTGCGCTTGTAGCCTTTAAAGGTAATGTTCTCTGTCGGGATGTCAAGTTCCTCATTTACAGGATTGTATTCGTAGCTTAGAGTTCCTGCGAGATTTGTTTTCAGGTTGTTCTCGTTGACCCATTGTCCTGCCTTGAGATTTTCCTTGGCGTGCCCTATGGGATATCCGTATTTTATTATGTTTTCTCCTTCCGGAGTATCGTGTATCAGGATTTTGTGGCCGGCAGGTGTGTCCTGCATGACCGTGACGGCCTTGCCGTCAACGTTGATGGTCTCGCCCTTTTGGTAGTTCCTTAGGCATACGACAACGGTGTCGGCCTTGTTAATCTTGATAAAAGAAACTTGTTCCATAAAATGATTTGTTTTAATTGTTTATAATTGAGTTCTTCTGTAAAAGTCGATATTCTCTTTCGACAGCAGTTCTATAGGCATGTAGTTTACCGGGTCTACTTTCTTTTTCAGCACGATGGCCTTGAATAATGTGTCGACGCAATTGTAACCTTGCATAAAGCCATGTTGCGCAATAAGGAATGATATTGAGCCAAGGCGCAGGCATTTGGCGTTGCGCTCAACCATGTCATATCCCATAATCTGTATGTCGCGCCTGTTTGTCTTGAGCAGGAATTCGCCTACTATGTGTCCTTTTGAGCACAAGGTTATGCAGTGGTGTATGTGTGGGTGGCTGACGAAAAACTCTTCAAGTATTTCATCGTACCGTTCCTTGTCCCCGTCAAGCGGTAAGTCCAGTTCCAGTATTTTTACTTTTGGAAAATGGTCTTGCATGTAATGCCTGAAGCCTACTTCGCGGTTCTCCTGCTGCTTGCTCGCCACTTTCCCGTTTTTTGTCTGCTTCATAAGCATTATCTCTTTTTCCCCGGAAGCTATGAGCATCAGCATTTTTGCCGCGAAATACCCGCTACAGAATGAGTCCTGCCCGTAAAAGGAAAGGGGCTTAAGGTCGGGCATGTACGAATCGAGAAGGATGAAAGGGATGTTGCGTTCATGCAGCTTGTCAGTGAATTTCTTGGTGATCTCGAGTTCGCTCGGCACTACTATTACGCCATTCGGGTTAGCGTTAAGGCATTCCTTGCATTTTTTTACGAACGTGTCGGAGTCGAACCTCCTGTAATACATCATTTTCACGTCTACATGGAAGTCGCGTCGTGCTTCGCATGCACGTTGCGCTCCTTCCTCTATTTCTTCCCAGTAAGCCTCCGATTCGTGTTTGGGGATGATGCAATAAAAGACGTATGACTTGTTGTAGGCAAGCGCGCTTGCGTACATGTTCGGCTGGTAGTTGATGTTTTTCAGTACCGACTCGACTTTCTCGCGAGCGGCTTTCGACACGTTGGGACGGTTGTGGAGCACCCTGTCTACCGTCCCGACCGATACTCCCGACTTTTCGGCTATATCCTTTATTCTGATTTTTTCATTCATGATGTCTGCCTGCCTTTACGGAACAAACGCTGATATTTTCGGCAAAAATACATATAAAAAATGAATTGTGCGAAAAACACGTGCAGTTTTTTAGCCAAAACAATCGCGTTTTGCCCGTTTTAACACATTAGCCCCGGCTGCCCGTCCGCCCCGTCCCTTTCGCCTTCTTTCCGCCCCGCCACGGGGAGGGACGGGACATCCTTGTCTCGAGGGTGCCGCCTTTACGGGGCCATACGTGGCCTATGCGGGGGCGTATCGATGGCTCTTGCGGCGCAGGGGGCGTACGGCAATTACAATTACAATTACAGTTTGGGGTAGGGGTAAGTGTAAGCAAGTGGTATTTTAGGGTTTATATTATATATATAAATATATATTTATATATATAATATAATTTTTCTTTTGCCATATTTGCGTTCACGCATGGGGCTAACTGTAATTGTAATTGTAATCCATAATTGCCCTACGGCTTGGCCTTAAATCCACGACGGGCCGTCCGTACCGCTTACACTTACAATTACAAAAACGCCCATCCGATTCGATTGTGAATTTTTTTAACGCCTTAGCCGCACGCTTTTTTTGGCGGTGCGGGTGATAATGCGTACCTTTGCGCTTGCCGTCGGGGGTGGTTCGCTTACACAACAATAAACAGGAGAGGGAAATGGCTGACGCTATCGGAATGCTGAAAATACAGGAATATTTTTCTGAAAAAGCTTTATTTTTTGTCCTTTTATTTGTCTGGTTATAATTTAAATAGTATTTTTGTAACGAAAAAACGAATCTATAAACATTCAAAAAATTAAAATTAAAGAAAATGGCTAAAGTAGTTACATTAGGCGAAATAATGCTTCGCCTTTCTTCTCCGGGTCAGAAAAGATTTGTCCAGAGCGATTCTTTCGATGTTGTATATGGCGGTGGCGAAGCTAACGTGGCGGTCAGCGTTGCAAATTATGGCCACGACGCATATTTCGTAACCAAATTGCCAAAGCACGAAATAGGACAGTGCGCCGTGAACGCGCTTCGCCGTTACGGTGTCAACACGCAGTTCATCGCCCGTGGCGGCGACCGTGTCGGAATCTATTATCTTGAGAGCGGAGCGAGCATGCGCCCGTCTAAGGTTATTTACGACCGTGCCCACAGCTCAATAGCAGAGGCTGATCCTTCAGACTTTGATTTCGACAAGATTATGGAAGGCGCACAGTGGTTCCACTGGAGCGGCATTACGCCCGCTATCAGCGACAAGGCTGCCGAATTGACACGTCTTGCTTGCGAGGCCGCAAAGCGTCATGGAGTTACTGTAAGCGTTGACCTTAACTTCCGTAAGAAACTGTGGACCTCGGAGAAGGCACAGAGCATCATGAAGCCCCTCATGAAATATGTTGACGTCTGTATAGGCAATGAGGAGGACGCGCAGCTTTGCCTTGGCTTCAAGCCTGACGCTGACGTAGAGGGCGGCAAGACAGACGCAGAGGGATATTACGGCATATTCAAGGGCATGATGGAGACTTTCGGCTTCAAGTATGTCGTATCAACTTTGCGTGAGTCGCTTTCCGCAAGCCACAACGGATGGAAAGCTCTTATCTACAACGGCAAGGAGTTCTACCAGAGCAAGCATTATGACATCATGCCGATCATCGACCGTGTTGGTGGAGGCGACTCGTTCGCGGGCGGACTTATCCACGGCTTGCTGACATATCCCGACAACCAGGGTAAGGCTCTTGAGTTTGCCGTTGCGGCTTCGGCATTGAAGCACACTATCCCCGGCGACTTCAACCTTATGTCGGCAGACGAGGTTGAGAACCTTGCAGGTGGCGACGCTTCAGGCCGTGTTCAGCGTTAATTCAATCCGTATGGGCAGACGTTTTGAATATAAGGTAGTATCATTTTGTTTTAAAGATGAGCAGAAAGCCCTGAACGAGTTGGGAGAGGAAGGTTGGGAACTTGTATGCTCCTATTGTCTGGGACTTTACTTAATATTTAAAAGAGAAAAAGAAGAAAATGGCAAAATTTGATAAAATCGCCGTGTTGGGCAAGATGGGCGCAACCGGTATGGTACCTGTCTTTTACCATAAGGACGTAGAGGTAGCAAAGAAAGTAATCAAGGCATGTTATGACGGTGGTGTGCGTGCGTTTGAGTTCACCAATCGTGGCGACTTCGCTCACGAGGTATTCGGAGAGGTTGTAAAGTATGCCGCTAAGGAATGTCCGGAGCTTGCCTTGGGCGTAGGTTCGGTTGTCGATCCTGCTACGGCTGCGCTTTATATCCAGCTTGGGGCTAATTTCGTTGTTGGCCCGTTGTACAATCCGGAGATAGCTACGGTTTGCAACCGTCGCCTTATCCCTTATACCCCTGGTTGCGGAAGCGTATCCGAAATAGGTTTCGCCCAGGAGAAGGGGTGTGACCTGTGCAAGGTGTTCCCCGGTGACGTGCTCGGACCTAAGTTGGTTAAGGGCCTTTTGGCTCCTATGCCATGGTCTAAGCTGATGGTGACCGGTGGCGTTTCTCCCGACGAGGAGAACCTTACGTCATGGTTCAAGGCCGGAGTGTTCTGCGTGGGCATGGGCTCTAAGCTCTTCCCGAAGGATGTTGTAGCCGCAGGCAACTGGCAGGCAATAACCGACAAGTGCAAGGAGGCTTTGGCTTACATTGCGAAGGCACGCGGATAATAGATATTATTATAAAGGCTCAATATTGCTTGTCGGCATATTGGGCCTTTTATTTTTGTCAGCTTGTACTTCTTCAAAAGACGGAAGAGTTGACGTACTTAATTCTTTGTCTTACGCTTATCATTACCGTAGTCTTGATTCTGTAAAGATTTATGCGGATAGTGCATTGGCCATGTGCGACGGTTACCCAGCCGGAAAGGCGGAAGCGTATAATAACTTGGCTTTTGTCAGCATGGCGAGAATGGAGTACGCAAAAGCCGACAGCCTTCTTGGTCTGGTTGTTGAATCAACGGACAACCAAATAGAACTCTTGGTTGCGGACATACAATATATGCGCTTGTGCCAACGTATGTCACGTAACAAGGATTTTTACGAATACAAGGAACGGGCCTCAAATCGCTTAAAGCGAATTGACGAAGAAATATCTGTCTTGCCGGAGCGCATGCTTGACAGGTTGATTTATGCCAGGACTGAATATTCAATAATTTGCTCTACCTATTATTATTATGTCGGCCTTACCCGCCAGACTAAAGAGTCTCTAAAGGAAATTGACCCATCCGGCGACATCCAGAAGGATACGGCGCAATACCTTAATTATTTATACCAGGTTGGAAGTGGTGGCATTATAGACGAAAAATCACATATTGCCACTTCGCAAAAAGAACTTGAGTATTTGTTCCAGTGTTATATATTGGCGAAAAACTATGGCTATACTTATTGGCAGGCGAACTCATTGCAGTCGATAAGTGAGCATTTACTGTCAGGGAAAACCCGCCGACAGCTGATCGCGGAAAACCGTGCGGCGTTTACTTACATTAATGATGATAATATGCCGGACAGTCTTTTGGCAGGTTATTTGGCCCAAAAGGCGTTGCGGTTGTTTTCTGATTATGGGGATGTTTACCAGATTGTAGGCGCGTATCGTACCCTTTCGTTTTGTTATTGGGCGATTGGAGATTATTCATCGTCGTTGATATGTCTCGAGAATGCGCTGAATGGCAATCCTGCGGTAGAGCAGGCTCCGGATCTTGTGGCCAGTATCAGGGAATGTTTAAGCATGGTCTATTCGGCCATGGACGATAAAAACAACAGCGATTTGAATCGCAATGAGTATCTGGACATTCAAGAAGAAACGCGGCAGGACCGGCAGTTGGAGGCACGTGCAGAACAACTAAACCGTATTTCCGTGCAACTAAATGCACTGATTGTTGTCATTCTTTTGTTGATGGCCGTCGTTATAGCTCTTCTTTATGTATTTGACAAATTAGGAAAAAAGAAGAATAACCAGGCGTATATAGATAAATTGCTAGTGCCATTGAGGACGTGGGAGGAACACGAAGAACTAAGGGAGGATGAGCTTAATGACAAGTATGAGACAATAAATGAAGAGTTGTCTTTGAGTAGGCTGAGTCTTGAACGTGACAAAAGAAGGGCTTTGGATAACAAGGCAAAAGTGTTTCTCGTAAATAACGTTATTCCGTATATAGATAGAATAATCAATGAGGCAGGAAAATTAAAGGAGCAATCAGGTAATAAGGGCATATATGAAGAACGTAAGGCGTATATGGCTGAACTGACGGATAAAATCAACGAATATAATGACGTTCTTACATATTGGATTCAGCTACAGCAGGGCCAGCTTAGCTTGCATATTGAAAGTTTTAACATAAACGAGGTGTTCGATATTTTATCGAAATCCGGCATGTCGTTCAGGCTGAAGGGTGTCAGTCTTGAGGTTATTCCATTGGACGCGGTAGTTAAAGCGGATAAAATCTTAACACTCTTCATGTTGAACACTCTTGCTGACAATGCCCGTAAGTTCACCCCTGTTGGAGGAGCGGTTAAAGTATATGCCGTTAAGACGGAAAACTATGTGGAGATATCTGTAAGTGACACAGGAACAGGATTATCGGAAAAGGAATTGTCAGGGATATTCGAACATAAGATTTATAACGGGCATGGTTTCGGGCTGATGAACTGTAAAGGTATTATCGAGAAATATAAAAAAATCAGCAATATATTCCGCGTATGCGGATTATTTGCTGAAAGTGAAAAGGGTAAAGGTAGCAGGTTTTATTTTCGTCTTCCGTTCGGCGTAATCAGGAATGTTATATTGTTAATTTGTACCGTATTATACGGGCAATATGCTTTTTCCCGTAACACAGTTGGCAATATGGCAGATAGGGTAGACGAAATGAGTGCATGTTTTCTGGATTCAGCCGACATATATGCAGACTCGGCATATTATAGCAATGTGAGCGGTACTTATTTACGGACACTTGAGTTTGCCGATTCAGTTATATATTATCTTAATAAGAATTACAAACTTTTGTATCCCGAGGGGAAATATTATATTTCCGGGGATGAAAGTTTTAACGGAGTTCCAGCTGAACTTATATGGTTTCATAATAACGTCAAGACCGATTATGATGTTATACAGGACATGCGTAACGAAAGCGCGGTGGCAGCTCTTGCTTTACATAAGTGGGGACTATATGTGTATAACAACAAGATTTATACCCAACTGTTTAAAGCCCGTTCGGCAGACAATGGCTTGTCTGACTATTGCGTAGCTATGCAGGAATCAAAGACGAATAAGACAATAGCGATTATCATACTTATAATATTGTTTGTTGCGATAATTGCGGCTTATTATTTCTTGTATTATCGTTATGTGTTGTACTTCCGTTTTTGTGTCGAGAATATAAAAAACATCAACAAGATATTGCTTTCCGATATAAGTAATGAGGAAAAAGCAGGCTTAATAAATGACGTAGATGTAAGAAAATATCCCGACGTATTGAAAAACATAATACTGAAGATACAAGCTGCGTTAGCGCGGTCCATTGATACAGACAGGGTGAAATCGCTCGACATTGAATATGCCGAAGACGATTTGCACAGGATAAAATATGAAATCGAGAAATTATATATAAGTAACAATGTCATTGATAACAGTTTAAGCACGCTTAAGCATGAGACGATGTATTACCCTTCGCGTATACGCCAGCTGGTTGATGACACAGAGGGCAACATTGACGCAATATGTGAAGTGGCCAAGTATTATAAGGAACTTTATTCTATCCTATGTGAGCAAATCAGGCGGCAGATAGAGAATGTAAAGTTCGAATGCAGGCCCGTATCAATGGAGGGAATATTGGGAGTGGAATGCAATGTGTTGGGCGACAGGACTTTACTTACATACCTGTTTGATATCTTGAAGAAGCAATGTGGATATGAAGCTTCTGATGTCTCGGTAGATTTTGTCATGGAAAGATATGTTGTTGTTAATTTGGTATGCCGTAACATGAAGATTGAGGATAGGCAAAATGTAGATCTGTTCACACCTTCTACGGCTAATATACCATTCCTGATATGCAGGCAGATCGTTCGTGAGAACGCTGAACAGACAAATCTTCATGGTTGTGGAATAGACGTAGTAGCGGATGATGATGGAGCTGTTACGGTCAAGGTGACTCTTGCCGGTGACGGAAAATATATTTTACAAGATAAGTGAAAATGGTGTCAGGGGCAGCCTTTGGTATGTTCCGGAGATTATATAAAGCATATAAATTATTTTGATTATGGATAAGTTCAGTGTTATAATAGTTGAGGATGTCCCCTTGGAATTGAAAGGTACGGAGGGAATATTGAGAAATGACGTGCCTGAAGCCGAAGTAATAGGTACGGCTGCCAACGAGGTGGAATATTGGCGTTTGATAAAGCAACGGCAGCCGGACCTTGTGTTGTTGGATTTAGGCCTGGGAGGCTCGACAACTGTAGGAGTGGAGATATGTCGCCAGACTAAGGAGATGTATCCGTTAATAAAGGTACTGATATTTACTGGTGAAATATTGAATGAGAAATTATGGGTTGATGCATTGGACGCCGGATGCAACGGCATAATTCTTAAAACCGGTGAGTTGTTGACGAGAAGTGATATATCCGAAGTCATGGAAGGCCGCAAACTCGTGTTCAATAAGCCTATACTTGATAAAATAATTAAATGCTTCAAGCATAGCGTCAATAGCCGTATCTTGAGGCAAGAGGCATTGGTCAACTATGAGATTGACGAATACGACGAACGTTTTTTACGCCATCTGGCGTTGGGATATACAAAAGAGCAGATAACGGGTTTGCGTGGTATGCCTTTCGGGGTTAAGAGTCTTGAGAAACGTCAAAACGAACTTGTACGTAAGTTGTTTCCCGACGGAAACGGCGGAGTGGGAGTGAATGCCACACGTCTTGTTACACGCGCCATTGAATTGCACGTGTTAGATGCGGACAATCTACGTCCTGACGAGAATTAAGATGATATGATGGATTTGTTCATGAATGTTTTTTGATAGTATTCGGATGAACTTAAAGCGTAAGGTTTTACCGTGGTCTGTTATAGTCTTGGTCGTGCTCCAGGCGGCGTTGGTGCTTTTTTCTTGGATAGTTGCGTCCGTATGGCCGTATGCCGAATTAAGGTCTGTATTGAGTGGCGAGGGCGTAAGGTGGTACTTCGGGAGCTTTGTGGATAATATGTCGTGTCCTTTGCTCGTTTGGCTGTTGCTCGGTTTCATGGCATACGGTACTTATTCGCATAGCGGATTAAAGGATGCGTTATGCTCGCTTTGGCGCGGAGAGCGGTTGGCCTATCGTTGTCGGCATGCCGTATATACGGTTGCTGTCGTGGCATGCGTGATGGTTTTTGTTGTTGTTATGCTTGCCTTTGTACCGCATGCCGTACTTTTAGGAGTGTCAGGAGGGCTATTCCCGAGCGCGTTCAGTTCAGCGCTTGTACCTATAATAACATTCTCTATAACAGTCCTTTCAATCATATACGGCATGGCAAGCGGCGGGCTGGCGCATGTCGGCGATATATTCAGAAGCCTGTATTCCGGGGTTGTCATGTTCGCTCCGTTCATGCCGGTATATGTCTTGGCGGTACAATTGTATTATTTGGTCGTGTTTGTGTTTGCCGTAGGCTGAGAGGCTGGTATATTTTCATTATGTAAGGCAAACACTCTGTTAGCTTACAAACTGATTTGTGTTGACGTTCCGTGGCGGCGTTATTTCCAGTCGGAAAGGCGTTTGGCCGCAAATATGCCTTTCTACGGCGTGCAAGCGCAACTCTCTGTACGGCAATATGTTATGACTTTAACAGTAAAAATGTGCAATAAATGTGGCAAGGAAAAGGCGTAAATACCGACTTTTTGCCCTTCGAAGGCCGTCTTTTCGGTGCGTAAAAGCCGTCATATCGTACTGAAAAGACGGTCTTTTTCATAATAAAACATGGCATATCATGACACAAAACACGACCTTTCGTCTACTTGTCGACGGTAAAACGCAGCATTGAACATTGCCGGCGCCACTATCGGCAACCTATTTCATCACTTTTGCCCGAAAAACATGTATAGACAAATGACGTGCAAACACACGTTTACGTTTACAATCTGTCATAACGGCGGCAATGCTTTGCGGTGCAAATTAACAAAACGTGCGCCCCTGACAATGTCGTCACGTCCGGCACATTGCGCCCCAAAAGTTAGACAAAAAACTTTTGGGGCGCTGATTTCTTCATTATGACACTCCTGCTTTTGTTATTAACCTGTTATATTGTCTGATGTACAAAGGGCTATAGCAGGCCTTTGGTTGACGGCAATTCAAAATGATAGATGTCACGTTTTACGGCCATGCGCAGCGCTCTTGCCAGCGCTTTGAATATACCTTCAATCTTGTGGTGTTCATTGACTCCTTCTGCCTTGATGTTTAAGTTCATCCGTGCGGCGTCGCTTAAGCTCTTGAAAAAATGATAGAACATCTCAGTAGGCATTTCTCCTATCCTCTCGCGTTTGAACTCCGCCTCCCATACCAGCCATGGCCTTCCGCCGAAGTCAAGGGCTACTTGGCAAAGACTGTCGTCCATAGGCAGGCAATAACCATAGCGTTCGATACCACGTTTGTTCCCTAATGCTTTCAATATGCATTCACCCAATGCAAGGGCGGTGTCTTCTATAGTGTGGTGCTCGTCCACATGCAGGTCACCGTTTGTATTAACGGTTAAGTCCATCATCCCGTGCCTGCTAATTTGTTCCAGCATGTGGTCAAAGAATCCTATACCGGTGGAAATGTCGCTTTTGCCCGTTCCGTCGATATTTAAGGATATGTATATGTCCGTTTCTTTTGTCGTCCGTCTTATCTCTGCCGTGCGTTCGCCGGCAAAAAGTATTTCTGAAACTTTATCCCAAGACATGTTGTCTTGTCCTAAAATAAGGGCTTTACACCCCAGGTTGTCAGCAAGTTGCCTGTCAGTGTCACGGTCGCCTATGACATAGCTTCCGGGAATGTCGTATTGTGGGTTATTGATATATTCGGTTAGCATGCCTGTTCCCGGTTTTCTGCATGGATGGTTGTCCTCTGGGAAATGGCGGTCTATCAGTATGTCGTCGAACGTGATTCCTTCGCCGGCAAGAGTCTGCAATATAAAATTGTGTACCGGCCAGAATGTTTCTTCTGGAAAAGACTCGGTTCCAAGACCGTCTTGATTGCTTACCATAACGAAACGGAAGTCAAGGTTCGAACGTATGAATCCAAGATTCTTGAAAACTCCTTTTGTGAATTTAAGTTTGTCGAACGAGTCAACCTGTTCGTCATGCGGCTCTTCTACAAGCGTTCCGTCGCGGTCGATAAACAATATGCGTTGTGGTTTCATTCTTTTACGTTTTTATTCTTTTCGTATTCCTTTTTCTCCTTCTCCTTAGTTTCAATGCTGCCATAAAGGAAATAGCAAACGAATATTGCGAAAATATTGATATACAAGCATATAAATGATGAAAATGTAATGACAGTAAATTGAATTACCGTAAAGTAAGGCGGTAATCCTGTAGGGTCGCCGAGATAGTTGACGCCAAATACGGAAAGTGCGTTGGCTGCCATAACGATTAATGTAGGGATGGACACCAACGCGCCACATATGGAAGTACACAGTGTAGCAAGTAATAAAGCTATGAATATGAAGCCCCAGTAACGTAAGCCCGTAACATATGACTTGGTAATAATTTTCCTGAGTTTACTGTCCGGCTCCATGATGTATTTCAGCCCAACGTATATGAAAGGCAACATGATGAGCATTATTACAAACGATACGCCTCCGAAGATATAGAACACTGGCAATAGTTCGGCAAGCGTAACACTTCCCTTGGACAGAACGATTCCGTAGGTTATCGCGGCGTAAATGAGGGTGAGGATAAAGCAAAAGCCAATATAACAAGCGGTAATATTGGTACATCTTTTGATGTTCCATATCATCGGTCTGCCGTTAATCAAGAACATTACCCGTGCCAAGTAAACAACTTGGGCACACAATGTTGCCACGGCCGTTATGCATATCCCTGTTGTCAGGGCTGTGTTCGTGCCGTACAGCATTGCATGGATATGGATTGAGAAATACGTGGCAGATAAAATGGAAAGCGCAAGAACAAATATCCAGGTTTTGCTGAAAATCTGCCTGATGTTGTCGAAAAGCATTCTGTGGGCCTCCGAAAGACATGAAATATAACTGCGGCTCTTGTCTAACGCGGCTTGTTTTAGATTGTTCATTTTTCTTGATATTATTATAATATAATGCAAAAGTAATAATATTCCTGGTAAGATGGTACCATGATGTCAATAAAAAATGCTAACTTTGCAAAACATTAATACTTGTCATGGCGTATGGATGGCGCGGCATGATTGACGTTTAATATAAAATCCGAACACATTTATGAAATTGTTGAAGTGGGGATTCATTGGTTGTGGGGAGGTGACTGAAAAGAAATCCGGTCCGGCATTCAATGAAGTTGAAGGTTCTGAAGTGATTGCCGTGATGAGCCGTAGCGAAAAGAAGGCACGCTCTTATGCCGAACGGCATCATATAAGCAAATGGTATACCGATGCTCAAGAATTGATTGACGACCCGGATGTCAATGCTATATACATAGCTACGCCGCCGTCAAGCCATGCAACGTTTGCAATAATGGCAATGAGGGCAGGAAAGCCTGTATATGTAGAGAAGCCTTTGGCGGCGAGCTATGACGATTGTGCGAGAATCAACCGCATAAGTGAACAGACCGGAGTTCCGTGCTTTGTTGCCTATTACAGAAGGTATCTACCTTATTTTAGGAAAGTGAAGGAAATAATACGGCAAGGTGGTATAGGGGACATTATGAATGTTCAGATTCGGTTCTCGTGTCCGCCGCGTGATTTGGATTATTCCTCGGGAGGCTCTTTACCGTGGCGTCTACAGCCGGACATTGCAGGCGGAGGGTATTTTTATGATTTGGCTCCCCATCAGTTGGATTTGTTACAGGATTTGTTCGGCGTTATAACCGAGGCTGAAGGTATGTGTGCCAATCGTGCAGGATTGTATTCGGCTGAAGATAGTGTTAGTGCATGCTTTCGTTTCGAGAGTGGGTTACCCGGAAGTGGCTCGTGGTGCTTTGTTGGGCATAAGTCAGCCAAAGAGGACAGAATCGAGGTTATCGGTGATAAGGGAATGTTGTGCTTCTCTGTATATAATTACGACCCAATCCAGTTAGTGACGAGTGAAGGTACAACAAGTATAACAGTACCTAATCCTCCTTATGTACAATTGCCTATAATAACAGCCGTCATTGAAGATTTGCAGGGCTTTGGGGCATGTTCATGTACAAGTGTTTCGGCGACGCCTGTAAATTGGGTGCTCGACAGAATATTGGGGAAATTTTAAGATATCACTATTGTTGTGAAGAAAGTCTGTTTCATAATTGCGTTGATTTTGCTGCCATGTTTATGTCATGCTTATGACGTACAGTACGAGAAGTCTGACAGTTTGCGTGTAATAAACCTGCTTACTGATGCGCGCCGGCAAAACGGCAATACCAACTTTATTATTTTCTTTGCACGGAAGTTGTTGGGTATTCCATATGTGGCACATACGTTGGAGGTAAATAAGACAGAGAAGCTGGTCGTTAATTTACGGCAACTTGACTGTACGACATTCGTTGAGAATGTTGTGGCATTGAATTTATGTGTGAAGCAAGGGAAGTTTACATTTAAGGCGTTTTGCGATAATTTGTGTAAAATACGTTATCGTGGTGGAGAAATGCCGCATTATACGAGAAGGTTGCATTATTTTACGGAGTGGATAGAAGACAACACATCGAAAGGCATATGTGCCGAGATACAAAGTCCAGACCCTCCTTTTTCTTCAGTTCAGGATGTCAATGTATATTACATGTCATCCAACCCTGGAAAGTATAAGATGTTGAAGGAAAATCCCGGATATTTGCCCGAGATCGCAAAAATGGAGAATTTAATTAACAAGAAGTCATATAGGTATATTCCGAAAGGTGGAATAACCAATACGGCTCTCCTTCGTAAAACGGTAAAAGACGGGGATATCATTGCTTTGACCACATCGTTAAAGGGATTAGACATTCAGCATATCGGTTTTGCTGTATGGCATAAAGACGGACTCCATCTTATAAATGCGTCGAGCTTGAGACATAAAGTAGTTGAAGAAACAATGACATTATATGCATATTTGCAGAAACAACGCACAATGACAGGGGCGAGAATCGTCAGACTAACAGAATAAGACTACTATTGTAGGAATATATTTAACAATTACAAATACTGTCAGTTGCGCTATTTGTGATACTGTAACTTTATGCGTTAATCTTTGTACAATACTGTAACTTGTGGTTTTTTGTCATAAACTTTTGTGTGAATGACTAAAAATTAGTACTTTTGCGGTCGGTTAAAAAGAACAGCATTATAAAATAAATTGCGATGAATATATCTTATAAATGGCTTAAGGAATATGTAGATTTTAACCTTACGCCACAAGAGGTTTGCGACGCTTTAACATCCATAGGCCTTGAAGTTGACGCATTGGAAGAGGTGCAGAGTATAAAAGGAGGATTGAAAGGTCTGTATGTTGGAAAAGTTTTAACCTGTGAGCCTCATCCGAATTCGGATCATTTGCATGTTACTACCGTAGATTTAGGCAAGGATACTCCGTCACAAATAGTTTGTGGAGCTCCTAATGTCAAGGCCGGGCAAAAAGTGATAGTAGCCGATTTGGGCTGCGTCCTTTATGACGGGGATAAGGAATTTGTTATAAAGAAGTCGAAACTGCGCGGCGTGGAAAGTTTCGGTATGATATGTGCCGAAGATGAAATTGGTGTGGGTAATGACCATGCCGGTATTATTGTACTTCCGGATGATGCGCAAATAGGTTTGCCGGCGGCAGAATATTACCATTTGGAAAGTGATTGGTTAATAGAGATAGACATAACGGCCAATCGTGCAGATGCGCTCTCCCATTGGGGTGTAGCACGGGATTTATATGCTTGGCTATTGCGCAACGGGTATGAAACATCATTGCATCGTCCTGATTGTAATTCTTTCAGCGTCGATAATAATGATATGCCGATAGATGTTACGGTTGAAAACCATGATGCATGCAAGCGTTACGCATGCGTAAGTATTACAGGATGCGAGGTAAAGGAAAGTCCTGAATGGTTGCAGGAAAAATTGCGTGTTATCGGTTTGCGGCCGATAAACAACATTGTTGATATAACAAATTATATCATGATGGCATATGGTCAACCATTGCACTGTTTCGATGCGGATATGGTTACAGGACATCGTATCGTGGTAAAGACCATGCCGGAAGGTACTCCGTTTGTAACATTGGACGGGATTGAACACAAGCTTGGAGAGCATGATTTGGCCATATGCAATGCAGAAGATGCAATGTGCATAGCAGGAGTATTCGGTGGTAAGGGTAGTGGTACTTACGAAACAACAAGGAATGTCGTTTTGGAGAGTGCTTATTTCCATCCTACCTGGATTAGAAAGAGTGCACGCCGTCACGGATTAAGTACGGACGCATCGTTCCGTTTTGAAAGAGGAATAGACCCTAACGGTGTTATATATGCTTTAAAACAAGCAGCAATTATGTGCAGGGAGTTGGCAGGAGGTAAAGTATCCATGGAGATAAAAGATGTTTATCCTGAGCCAATACAAGACTTCAAGGTTTCTTTAGAGTATGAGTATGTAAACTCATTGATAGGCAAGGACTTGTCTGCGGATATGATAAAGTCTATAGTAACAAGCCTTGATATGAAAATTGATGATGAAAAAGAGAATGGCTTGGAACTAAGTGTACCTCCATATAGGGTTGATGTGCAACGCCCATGCGATGTTGTGGAAGACATTTTGCGTATATATGGATATAATAATGTTGAAATTCCAACACAGCTCAAGAGCTCGCTGGTAATAAAGGGAGACGATGACCATAAGCATAAATTAGAGAATATTATTGCTGAGCAGTTGGTTGGTTATGGTTTTAGTGAGATATTCAATAATTCGCTCACTAAAGCAGCGTACTATTCAGATTTTAATCTTTACCCGGCCGAGAATCTTGTCCGTATTATGAATCCGTTAAGCTCGGACTTGAATGTAATGCGTGAAACACTTTTGTTTGGTGGGCTTGAAAGTGTTGCTTACAATATAAATAGGAAAAATCCGAACTTGAGATTCTTTGAAGTTGGTAATATCTACAAGTATTCTCCCGAGAAAAAGAATCCGGAAAATCCTATGGCCGCCTATAAAGAGGACGCCCATATAGGCTTATGGATAACAGGAAAACGTGTCGTTGGCAGTTGGGCTCATGCTGATGAGGATTCTTCTTTTTATGAGCTTAAGGCTTATGTCGACAATCTGTTCCGCCGTTTAGGCGTCGCTAATAATGCGATAACAACGAAAGTAAGTGACAATAATATTTTCAGTGACGGGCTTACATTGGAAGACAGAACTGGTAAGGTTTTTGCTGAAATCGGTTTGATATGTCGGAATATCTTGAAAAAATTTGATATAGAAAATCCTGTTTATTATGCAGATATTCACTGGAATACATTGTTCAGGGCAATCCGTAAGAATACAATACATTTCAGTGAAATAAGCAAATATCCTGCTGTCAGCCGTGATTTGGCCCTATTGCTTGACAAGAGTGTAAAGTTCAGCGAAATAGAGCGGATAGCAAATAAGACGGAACGTAGGTATCTAAAGAGTGTAGAATTGTTCGATGTATATGAAGGAAAGAATTTACCGGAGGGTAAAAAGAGCTATGCTGTAAATTTCATACTTCAGGACGAAAATCAGACGCTGAAAGATAAACAGATAGACAGCATAATGAATAAACTCATTTCAAATCTAAAGAAAGAGTTGAATGCTGAATTAAGATAAGTTGGAAGAATAAAACAGTAAAATAACAGATATAGTTACATAATATGGGAAGAGCATTTGAATACCGTAAAGCTACAAAGCTTAAAAGGTGGGGGCACATGGCCAGGACATTTACAAAGATTGGTAAGCAGATAGCAATAGCAGTTAAAGCCGGTGGTCCTGATCCGGATAATAATCCTCACTTGCGTTCTATTATCCTTAATGCAAAGCGTGAAAATATGCCGCTGGAGAATGTAAAGCGTGCTATAAAGAATGCAATGGGTAAGGATCAAAGTGATTATAAAGAGGTAACATATGAAGGATACGGACCTCACGGAATAGCTGTATTTGTTGATGCGGCAACTGATAATACAACCCGTACTGTTGGCAATGTGCGTGCTATTTTCAATAAGTTTAATGGTAACTTGGGTACGATGGGGAGCCTTTCTTTCCTGTTTGACCATAAATGCGTTTTCACATTCAAGAAAAAAGACGGGCTTGATATGGATGAAATGATACTCGATTTGATCGATTATGGGGTTGATGATGAGTATGATGAAGATGAAGAATCAGGCGAGATAACCATTTATGGTGACCCAAAGAGTTTCGGTGAAATACAAAAACATCTTGAAGAAAACGGCTTTGAAGTTACAGGTGCAGAGTTCACACGTATACCCAATGACCTTAAAGACGTTACACCTGAAGAGCGTGAAACTATTGACAAAATGGTTGATTTGCTTGAGGATGACGATGATGTGCAAAGTGTTTATACAAATATGAAACCGGAATAATACGTGTTTTATATGAAATTTAGGATATTGTCATAAATGAAAAAAATATCTTATATAACTTCCGGAACTTGCAGTAAGCTAATAAATCTTGAAGTTGATGATGACAACCGTATAAGCAATATAAGTTTTGTTGGCGGTTGTAACGGAAACCTGAAAGGTATTTGTTCACTTGTAAAAGGAATGAATATCGATGAAGTCAAGAGCAAACTTAATGGCATATGTTGTGGAAGTAAGACGACAAGTTGTCCGGACCAACTATGTAGAGCAATAGAACATTTGGAACGGCAATAGAGTCCTGATAAGAAATAAAGGTGGAACGACTCCTGTCATTCCACCCTTATTTTTAATGGGTCATGAGAACATCATAGCACGTTTATGAATGGGAAATGTCTATTCTGAAAGGTTTTCTTTAGGAGTACAGGTTTGTGGGTATTATACAGTAGGCTTGTATTTTCATCAATCGCCTGAAGTTATTTGCCGTTATAGTCCTTTGGCGTAACTTTTACATCAATAAGTATTTGTCCTTTGTTCTTGGCGGAGAAGTATGTATAAGCAAAATTAAAACCATGTTCCTTGTATGTCCTTATGGTCATGGCATCCTTTACTCCTTTGATGAGTTCTTCTTTTGCCTGCTGTTTGTTTATAGCGGTTGTATCGGCTTTACCGCTGATAGTGTAGAAATAGTGTATTGTACGTGTTTCTTTTTCATATTTCATGCTGTCGTTCACAATGTTTTCGGAAACGGCAATAGGGCAATTCTTTTTTGTAAATTCGTCAGCTTCACGTTCTGCTTTGTCTTCAAGGCTTTCATGACATGCCGTTAACAGAGGCAAACTGAACAATAAAAATAAATATTTTTTCATGTTAGATTCACGTTTTACTGATACAAAAGTAATCAATATCTTTTTATATTTGTCATAAGGCGTAGTTTTTTTTTATTTATTCATAAAAATAACCAATTTCTTAGGACTGGAATACATTTTTTTGTATATTTGCGTTCCAAAAAGTAAGAATTGATGAACGAGATAAGAAATTTTTGTATAATAGCACACATCGACCACGGAAAATCTACAATTGCTGACCGTTTGTTGGAGTATACAAAGACAATCCAGATAACAGAAGGACAAATGCTTGACGACATGGATCTTGAACGTGAGCGCGGTATCACGATAAAGAGCCATGCCATACAAATGGAATATGAACATGATGGGTCAAAATATATATTGAACTTGATTGACACTCCGGGACATGTTGACTTTTCGTATGAGGTTTCACGAAGTATAGCAGCATGTGAAGGTGCGCTTCTTGTCGTTGACGCAACGCAAGGTGTGCAGGCGCAGACAATAAGTAATCTTTACATGGCATTGGAACATGATCTCGAGATAATTCCCGTTATAAATAAAATCGATATGCCTTCGGCTATGCCTGATGAAGTAGAGGATGAGATAGTTGATCTGCTTGGATGTGACCGTAGCGAGATTATCCGTGCTTCGGGAAAGACAGGTGAGGGAATACCTGAAATCCTTGCGGCTGTTGTTGAGCGCGTACCACATCCGGCAGGTGACTCGAGTGCTCCTTTACAAGCATTGATTTTTGATTCGGTATTCAACTCTTTCAGGGGCATTATAGCATATTTCAAGATTGAAAACGGCTGTATTAGTAAAGGGGACAAGGTGAAATTCTTTAATACAGGAATGGAGTATGTTGCCGACGAAGTAGGTGTGTTGAAGATGGACATGATTCCCCGCAAGACGTTGAAAACTGGTGATGTCGGATACATAATCAGCGGTATAAAGGATAGTAAGGAAGTAAAAGTGGGTGATACTATTACACATGTTGATACCCCTTGTGCCAAAGCGATATCCGGGTTTCAGGAAGTTAAGCCTATGGTGTTTGCGGGAGTTTATCCTATAGATCCGGTTGATTATGAGAATCTGCGCGCATCACTCGAGAAGCTGCAATTAAATGACGCGTCGCTGACTTTCGCGCCAGAGTCATCAGTTGCTTTAGGATTCGGTTTCAGGTGCGGATTCCTTGGTTTGTTGCATATGGAGATTGTCCAGGAACGTCTTGACCGTGAATTCAATATGGACGTTATAACAACGGTACCGAACGTATCGTACATGGTTTACGATAAGCAGGGGAATGTAAAGGAAGTGCATAATCCGTCCGGACTGCCTGACGCAACGATGATAGACCATATTGAAGAACCATATATAAAGGCTTCAATAATTACGGCAACGGACTATATCGGACCGATAATGAAATTGTGTCTTGATAAGCGCGGAGAGCTCTTGAAACAGGAATATATAAGCGGCAATAGGGTAGAGTTGCATTTTATGATACCGCTGGGCGAGATTGTCATAGACTTCTACGACAAACTCAAGAGCATATCTAAGGGATATGCGTCGTTCGACTATTATGTTGATTGTTTCAGGCCTTCTAAACTGGCGAAGCTTGACATACTTCTTAACGGCGAGCCTGTTGACGCATTATCTACATTAACCCACCAGGATAACGCTGTGGTTCTTGGTCGCCGTATGTGTGAGAAGCTTAAGGAACTTATACCAAGACAACAGTTTGACATAGCAATCCAGGCCGCTATAGGCTCAAAGATTATTGCCCGTGAGACGGTCAAGTGCGTAAGAAAGGATGTTACGGCAAAGTGTTATGGTGGTGACGTAAGCCGTAAACGAAAGTTATTGGAAAAACAAAAGAGGGGCAAAAAACGAATGAAGCAGATCGGAAACGTGGAAGTTCCGCAAAAGGCATTCCTGGCTGTCCTGAAATTGGATTAAGGCTAAATCAGAATTTAAAAGAAAGGGAGGAGTAATGAAAGAATTGTTGAAAACAAAGCGCGACATCGCTCGTGAGCTGGCAAGAAAGTACAGCACGATGACGCATGACGAGCTTGATATATTGGAAAACGTGCTCGTGCCGATGAAGTTTGCAAAGGGCGAGATGGTTTTGCGTGAAGGTGAAATATGTAAAAATATATATTATATAGAAAAAGGACTCATCCGCCAGTTTTATTTCAAGAAAGGGAAAGACGTTACGGAGCATATGGCCGTTGAGGGTAATATCGTGATGTGCATAGAAAGCCTGTTTAAGGAAGAGCCTACACGCTTGCAGGTAGAGGCTCTTGAGCCTGTACTGATATATGCGCTTCCTAAGGCCAGGCTTGAAGAGGTGGCTTTACACAATGTCAATATACAGATATTATATCGTAAGATACTTGAAGAGTCGTTAATCAATTCACAAATCCATGCTGACCTTGTACGTTTTGAAACGGCTCAGGACCGTTACCAAAAGATGTGCAAACTTTCACCACAAGTGACTTTGCGTGCGCCGCTGGTATATATTGCAAGCTACTTGCAGATGACCCCTGAGACGTTGAGCCGCGTGCGCTCGAATATAACTTTAGGGTAAACATTTTATTTGGCGCTAAATGAAAGGCCGTGTTCCATCAAATGGAACACGGCCTTTCATCGTCTGATATGCGGTCAAACGTGATGTAAAGTGCCACCATTTACAATTGCCTTTTTATATTTACAAATCCCAGGCGATGCGCAATGCCTTTTGAATTTAGCGAATATATCACGTAACAACCGTTCTTTATTCCGGTAATGTCTGTACTTTTGTCTCGGTAGGGTAGTGTCTTAATGATTG
>NZ_JACJJG010000109.1 GCF_016899855.1 Marseilla massiliensis | reverse complement strand
CAAATCTCCTTGTCTGCTCGTCCCTCGTCTGCTTGTCTACTAATAAATCCCTGCTTGTCTACTAAACATATCTCCTCGTCTGCTTGTTGACTAAAAAGAAACTTATTGTCTGTTAAAACTTACCTTTTTAGTTTTTATTAACCGTCGAACTATTGCGTATTACTAAAATATTTAGTTTATTTGCATCGTGAACCAGAAAAGCAGTACTGATTAAATAAAAACACAAGGAAATGAAAACATTAACAAAACGTGAAGAAGAAATCATGAACCGTTATTGGGACCACGGAGCGCTCCACATACGTGAGCTTCAGGCCATGTATTCTGACCCCAAGCCGCATGTCAACACGTTGTCCACGCTTGTACACATACTGGAGGACAAGGGATTCCTGGCCCATAAGGCTATCACGCCCCGCTGTTACCAGTATTATCCCGTCGTGTCGCGCGACGACTACCGCCGCGGTTCGCTCGGCAATGTGGTCAACAAGTTCTTCAACAAATCCTACCTCGGCGTAGTTTCGGCGCTTGTCAAGGAAGAGAAAATCTCTGTTGACGACCTGCGTGAGCTGATAAAGAAGGTAGAGGAGGGCAAGTGACGTTATGCCCGTGGCGCCTGTCTGGCAAGCTGTAAAGCGCCGTTGACAGAGCCTTTAGGCAATGAAATGACAGTTAAGACAATCACCGCCGGCCCCTATGGGGCGGAGCGGGCAGAACTACCGACGGCCGTCAAGGCCGGATGTAGCGGGTGAAAGCTCGCTGCGTGATGTAGATTTAACGGGAAAACGATAAGTAATCATGGGAATATTTTTCATCTATTCAGTCAAGGTGGCGCTCTGCCTCACGGCATTTTACCTGCTGTACAAGCTGCTCCTGAGCCGCGAGACGTTCTTCGGCTTCAACCGTGTGACGCTGTTCGGCATGATAGCAGCGGCGTTTGTACTGCCATTGATACATCTTCAGACCGCTGCCGAAGCGCCTGTTACGAGCGGTTTTGTGGCCATTGAGGACTTCATCATCACCGCCGTGGCTGCCGATGCGCACGTTCCCGTGGTTACTACGGCGCAAGTCTGCCTGCTTATATATATAATAGGTGTGGCGTTTTTCCTCGGTCGTGAGGTCGTGTCGTTGCTAAGTCTCAGGCGGCTGATACGCTCCGGACGTGAGGTCTGCCGTGACGGCGGCGTCAAGGTAGTAGTGGTTAAGGGCGAAGTAGCCCCGTTCAGCTGGTTCGGCAACGTAATCATCAATGAGAAAGACTATGCCGACGGCTCGCGTGAGATACTGATGCACGAGCGCGCTCACATCGCCGGGCGACACTCCGTTGACGTGCTGCTGTGCGATTTGCTCATCATCTTCCAGTGGTACAACCCCGCAGCCTGGCTTATCAAGACCGAACTGAAAAACCTGCACGAGTTCGAGGCCGACAGTGCCGTGCTCGCCGGAGGCGTCAATGCCGCCGAATACCAAATGCTTTTGATACGTAAGGCAGTTGGCGACAAGCTGTTCGCCATGGCAAACAACCTGAACCAAAGTTCACTAAAAAAACGAATTACTATGATGTTAAAGAAAAAATCAAATCCGTGGAGCCGCGTAAGGACACTACTCGCGCTCCCGGTTGCGGCCGTTGCCGTAGTTGCTTTCGCCACGCCTAAGGCCGAAAGCCTGAGTAATGAAATCAAGAGTGAGGGCGACGCCCTCGTTAACTCGGTGGTAAGTTCCGTCAAGGCTACGCCCGCTAACGCTACGGCAGTGGGAAAAACGGCTATGACTTTGTCGAAGGATACGCTTGCTTCGGGTGGCAGGACTAAATCGGCTGTGTCTGATGAGCTGTTAGTTGTCGGCTTTTCAAACGGCGGTAAGGACGACAAGGTGTACGATATTACTGAGGAACCGCCATCGTTCCCCGGCGGACAGGCTGCCATGATGACTTATCTGGCAAGGAATATCAAGTATCCGCCTACTGCAATGAAGAACAAAATAGAGGGCCGTGTAATCCTTCAGTTCGTGGTAAGGGCTGACGGAAGTATCAGCGACACGCATGTAATGCGCAGTATAAGTCCGGAGCTTGACGCCGAGGCTGTACGCGTGATAGCCAACATGCCGAAGTGGAATCCCGGCAAGCAGGACGGCAAACCGGTAAACGTAAAATTCACGATACCCGTATCCTTCAAGCTTGACGCCGGCAAGACACAGCCCGACGGCCAGAAAGGCAATGTGGTTAAGATTAACGGTAAGAATTACGTGCCTGACGACACGCAGGCCATAAGCCTTAAAGGCTCGCCTTACTACGTGGTTGACGGCAAGCATGTGGAGGACATCTCCAACATCAAGCCCGACCAAATCGACCAAATAAACGTATACAAGGACGCGAAGAGCACCACCGACAAATACGGCGACGCAGCCAAGAACGGCGTTATAGAATTAATATTGAAGAAGTAATGACGTAGCATTAAAACAACTCTCTCGATACAAGGCGTGGCGGCGCGGATGAGCGTAGCCACGCCTTTTTGCATGCCCTGCTGCCGCGTACAGCCTTTAATCTGTAACAGCCTGATAATCAGGCGTGTTATAAAAGGCTGTCTTTTGCCTTGTAAAAGACGGCCTTTTAGCGTGCGATTGACGGCCTTTCGCATTCTAAAAGACCGTCTCTTAGAAACACAAAGGCCGCCGACGTGGCTATTGCCAACATCGACGGCCAGGGACAAATCATACAGAAATCTTATTTTCCGCCCTTCTTCATGTTGAAGTCGAACGTTGTCTGGTTGAAGTTAGGCAATGATATTTGCGCGTCGCCAGCGCCAAGCAGCACTTCGTCAGCGCTGAACATGAACTTCAGGTTAGTGCTCTTGCCCTCATAGTTGGCGCCTTCAGCGGGTGACACTTTAACCTCGATGTCAAGTGTCTGTGCCTCTTCACCCTCCGAAGATGCAGGTATTTCGATAGAGAGCTGCAACGGTTTTGGGTCAAGCGCAAGCATTACGCTGTCTTTAGCCTCGTTGACGGTGGGAGTATAACCAATCTTGTAGCTCACGTTGCCTACTGCTTCCACGATTTGGTCGGCTGTAGTCTCGTCGCCGACTACTGACATTACGATGTCTTTGATGGGGAAGTTGTCGAAGTAGATGGTGTCGCCCTCAACCTTGGCCGATACGGCAGTGCCCGTCTGGTCGCCTTCTTCCGTGCCGCTGTCGTCAGTGGTTGAAATGGTGGCTGTGGTCATCGTTCCGGTATAGTCACCGTAAACTGATGCCGCGGTCACGTCCGTCGGAGGAGTGTTATTGTCATCATCGTCGCTACATGAAACGAAGGTCATCGTGCATCCGAGCATGAACAGGGACGCGAACAACATTTTTGCCTTAAATTGCTTTTCCATTTTTATTAGTCGTTTTATTGTTGATACTTTTGTTCTTTTCCTTCATCAGCTGATTCATTGACAAAAACACGGTCATTGGCGGAACGTTGCATGTCATGATGTTAACAAATGTTACAATCACGTTCGTGCGGAAAGTCCTCCCAAAGGGAGGAAATTTTTTCGCGGAGCGCATGTTTTTTTCTGTTGCCGGTTGCGTCGGACAGCAGTTTAAGTAGTGTTAAATAGCAAGCAACGTGATACGTTTTGTCTGTAAAATCTGTATATTTGCACGTTATAATGGACTAATCTTCAAAACATATATTATCATGAAAACCATATCTTTCCGTCTCGGGGTATTTGCCTCGAAAATCGTTTTAGTTGCGCTTGTTTTGTGTTCTGGAGCGATTGCCACGTGCAATGCGTCTTCATCCGGAACATGCCGTGCCGCGCAGCCGGCTGCCAATGGCATTGCCTACGGCGACGATAGCAGTGAACGTATAGTGCCGCTGAAAGAGGTGGACGTAAAGCCCGAGTTTCCCGGAGGGCGCAAGGCTATGTCTGAATACGCCAAAAAACATTTCGCCGGCGACAGCATAAAGGATAAGGCGAAGTGCCCGTTTTATGTGCATGTAAGGTTTGTCGTCGAGAAAGACGGTAGCGTGACGGGCGCCAGGTTGGTGGAAAACTACTCCGAAAAGATAGAGAACGCCGTACTCGGAATGCTGATGTCCATGCCGCGGTGGACGCCCGGACAGAAGGATGGCGAGGTAGTGCGCACGGGTTACGGTACATGGGTGGGTGTTCCGGAATACATTGCCGACTCGTACACCAAACCCGAATTTGTTGGCGGAGTGGAGCTGCTCCTTAAATACCTGGCGGTTGAGCTGAAGAAATATGACATCTCCCAGTACAGAGGCAAGCCTGTGCGCGTGCTGGCGCGTTTCGTCGTAGACACCGACGGCAGCATTGACGACGTGGAGATAGTGAAGCCCGGGCGTAAGCTGATGAACGATGCCGTGGTGGCAGTATTGAAGGGAATGCCGAAGTGGAAGCCCGGAACCATTGACGGAAAGCCCGTCCGCGTAAGGTACACTCTGCCCGTAAGGTTCGGTAAGGATTAGTGATTTTAGGCAATAGGGCAAATGTTTTTACGTTTTCTTTGTGCTTGTATGAAAAATAATTAGTAACTTTGCAGCCCAAAGAACTGTGCCGCCCATGCGGGTGCTTGCGGCCTCCGCGACGGGCAAGGGCACTCTTTGCTGTTTCACATAATCACGGATGATGTACAGTTTAGAGCCCTTGAAAATTGATTTGGAAGGCTTGAAGGAGGGAGTGACCTCCTTCGCGTATGACCTTGACGACGCTTACTTCGAGGCTGTTGACGCTCCCGAAGTGAGGCGTGGCAACGTACACGTGGACGTAAGTGTAAGCCGTTCGGGTGGAATATACCGTATAGACATTCACACCGAAGGGACAGTACACGTACCTTGTGACCGTTGTCTCGACGACATGGAGCAGGCCGTATGTGCCGACAACAGCCTTACGGCACGGTTGGGAGAGGAATATTCGGAAGAAGATGACCTGATAACGGTCGGGAGGGACGATAGCCAGCTCGACCTGTCATGGTTTATATATGAGTTCATAGCCCTTGACATCCCCATTAAGCATGTGCATGCACCTGGAAAATGCAATCCTGCTATGATAAAGGCTCTTGAAGAGCACTCGGCAGCCCGAAGCACCGAGGGGGAAGGAGAGACGCCGGTGGACTCGCGTTGGAGTGAATTGGAAAAATTAAAGAACAAAATTAAAGATTAAAGAAAATGGCACATCCTAAAAGAAGACAGTCAAAGACTCGTACCCGTAAAAGAAGAACCCATGATAAGGCAGTAGCTCCCACACTGGCAATATGCCCCAACTGTGGCGCTTATCACGTTTACCACACTGTATGCCCGACATGCGGCTACTATCGTGGAAAAATCGCGATTGTTAAGGAAACGGCTGAATAATGGAGAAGATTAACGCAATAATAACCGGCATCGGCGGATACGTACCTGACTACGTGCTCAACAACGATGAGCTGTCGAGGATGGTAGATACCAACGATGAATGGATTATGACGCGTGTCGGCATAAGGGAACGCCGTATTCTCACCGAGGAAGGTCTGGGCACTTCATACATGGCGCGCAAGGCTGCCAAGCAACTGATGAAGAAGACCGGGGCCGACCCCGACTCAATCGACGCCGTAATCGTATCAACGTCGACGGCTGACTATCCTTTCCCGTCAACAGCTTCAATCGTGATAGGCAAGCTTGGACTTAAGAACGCGTTTGCCTTTGACTTTTGGGCCGCTTGTTGCGGTTTCCTTTATTCTCTTGACGTGGCCGCGTCAATGATTCAGTGCGGACGCTATAAGAAAATCATCGTAATCGGCGCTGACAAGATGTCGTCGGTTGTCGATTATAAGGACCGCAGTACATGTGCCCTCTTCGGTGACGGAGCCGCTGCCGTATTGGTGGAGGCTACGACAGAGGAAGGTATCGGAGTGAAAGACTCCTACTTCCGTGCCGACGGCAAGGGCTTGCCCTTCCTGCACACCAAGGCGGGCGGCTCGGTATGTCCGCCGTCACACTTCACGGTTGACCACCGTCTGCACTACCTCTACCAGGAGGGTCGCACGGTGTTCCGCTACGCCGTTACGAGCATGAGTGACGACTGTGCCCTCATAGCCGAGCGCAACGGACTGAACAAGGACAACATCCGCTTTGTTGTTCCCCACCAGGCCAATATCAGGATAATCGAGGCCGTGGCAAAGCGCCTCGACCTGCCTATGGACAAGGTGATGGTCAACATCGAGCATTTCGGCAATACCAGCGCGGCCACCATTCCGCTGGCTCTCTGGGAGTACGAGCATCTGCTCAAGAAGGGTGACAACCTCATAATGACGGCCTTCGGAGCCGGATTTGTTCACGGAGCGTCATATTACACGTGGGCTTACGATGGGGCAGAGGCTGCCGTCGTAAAATAAAGAATCATTAGATTTTTATCATAAAAAAGAGAGCCTGCCGGCTTTGAGTTGAAGTGGCGGCTCTCTTTTTTTGTATGTTAACCGGATATGCGGCGGTGTGCCGTCGGAATGTTAACGCGGTGTTTGAGTGATTTTTTTGTTCAAAACTGTTGAATGTTGACTATTTTTCGTATCTTTGGCTCTGTGAAATCAAAACAATAATACTATGGAAAAAGGCAGAGGAGCTGCCCTCATCATGATAGGGCTTATCGTTTTGGGGCTGTTTATTAAGTTGGGACTTGAAAGTTTCTCGGATAAAGACCGAAAGGTAACGGTAAAGGGACTGTCCGAACGTGAGGTGCAGGCGGACAAGGTGACGTGGCCCATAATGACGAAAGAGCTGGGCGACGACCTGCCTTCGCTTTACATGCGTATAAATGCCACTACGGCAAAAGTGAAGTCTTTTTTGAAACAGAATGGAATAAAGGATTCGGAGATAAGCATCAACGCTCCGGTGGTGGTTGACATGAACGCCGAGCGCTACGGCGTGCAGAACCATGATTACCGTTACAACATAACGTCGACGATAACCGTGACGTCGCATAACGTGAAACTTGTGCGCTCGATAATAGCCCGTCAGGGCGAACTGCTGAAACAAGGCGTGGCTGTTGTCGACGGCGGTTACGGTAACGGCGTGGTGTATGAGTATGTTTCGTTCCAGCAGATGAAGCCGAAGATGATGCAGGAGGCAATCAAGAACGCAGAGCAGACCGCCAAGCAGTTTGCCGAAAACAGCGACAGCAAGATAGACAAGATTTTGACGGCAGGGCAGGGACAGTTCTCAATAGAGAACCGTGACAATAATACGCCTTACATCAAGAAACTGCGGGTGGTTACGACTGTGACTTATTCGCTGAAGGATTAGTGTCTGTTGGCTTGGTCGTAAGGCTGTAATGTCTTGCGGTTATGTGGTTATACGGGTCATGAGGCCGTTTTGTTTACGGCTTTGTGACCTTTCTCAGTTTTGTGTTATATCCGGTGTTGATAATCATCACAGAGTCATTAACCTCGGTGAAGATAAAGAGGCGTGATGTGTTGCTTATCGTATCATTGATTGTAAGGTGCGGTTCAAGTAGTGCGTTAACGCCCAGGCTCCATGTACCGGCCATGGTGTTTTCGTAAACAGTCAACCATTCTCCGTCCTTTTGTACGGCGTTATCACCATTGTCTGTGCGTGATTTTACCTGAAAAACATATTTAGCCTGTTTGTCGGCGTCGAGCTGCATGTATTCGGATATCATGTTCCCGTCGGGATAAACAGAATCGTTCTGCCATTCGCCTATTGATTTTTCGCCGTACAACTCGTTCTGACGTATTGTCGCGAGATACTGTCCGGTCGGTTCGGGGCGTCGCTACATGCGCAGAAGGTAAGCAATGCGGCAAGAAACAATAGTACGGTTCTCATGGTTAAATGTTTTTCTCAGTATAACGCCGGTGCGATTGTTTTTATTGTGTATGTGTAATGCTTTTCGTACTTGTGCTGTGGCAAGGACATAAAGGCGCTCAGTTACATTTTAACATCTTTTTGTCGGGTTTTCGGCTCCGCAGTGTTTTCAAATGCTTGTCGTGTCGAAAAAAATCAGTATATTTGCAAACTTGATTGATTCTAATGCTGTTATCGCCAGTGGCATACGGCAAAAACGTAAAGATACAGATGCATAAGGCAGGATTCGTAAACATTGTGGGTAACCCGAACGTGGGCAAGTCGACGCTGATGAACCAGCTTGTCGGCGAACGTATAAGCATTGCCACGTTCAAGGCGCAGACCACGCGCCACAGGATAATGGGTATAGTGAACACCGACGACATGCAGATAGTGTTTTCGGACACGCCGGGCGTGCTCAAGCCAAACTATAAACTGCAAGAGTCGATGCTGGCTTTCTCGGAATCGGCGTTGAAAGATGCCGACGTACTTCTTTACGTTACGGACGTGGTTGAGAATCCGGAGAAGAACATGGACTTCCTGGAGAAAGTAAGGAAGATGACCATCCCCGTGCTGTTGCTTATCAACAAGATTGACGAGAGCGACCAGAAGACCCTTGGCGACCTTGTGGAGAAGTGGCACTCGCTGTTGCCTGACGCCGAAATTCTGCCTATATCGGCCAAGAACAAGTTTGGAGTTGACATGCTTCTCAGGCGTATAAAGGAGCTGTTGCCTGACTCGCCGCCTTATTTCGATAAAGACCAGCTGACAGACAAGCCGGCGCGCTTCTTCGTAAGTGAAATCATAAGGGAGAAAATACTTCTCTATTATGACAAGGAAATACCGTATTCTGTGGAGGTAAAGGTTGAGTCGTTCAAGGAGGATGAACGCCACATACACATCCGCGCGATAATTTATGTTGAGCGTGACTCGCAGAAGGGCATAATCATTGGCCATCAGGGTATAGCCCTGAAGAAGATGAGCACGGAGGCGCGCAAGTCGCTCGAAAGGTTCTTCGGTAAACCAATCTACCTCGAAACGTATGTAAAGGTAGATAAAGACTGGCGCAGCTCGAAGCGTGAGCTTGACAATTTCGGGTATAACCCTGAATGAGATTATAATTAAGAGTTAAGAGTTAAGAATTAAGAAAATA
>NZ_JACJJG010000108.1 GCF_016899855.1 Marseilla massiliensis | reverse complement strand
TTACTCCCTAACTCCTTAACTCCTAAGAACAAAGTCATTTGACTTTAACTACTTAGCGACCGTAGGGAGCGTTAACTACTTTAACTTCTTTAACTACTGAAAAAACTCCTTTAACTACCGAATCTTGAGATACTCATACCCTATTCGGCACCTCAGGCAGTCCTTTCTGTCGCAGTACACCGTCTTGAGCTGTATCAGCGCCTGGCTGTCACCGGCGTTGTCGGCCGTCAGTCCGCACTGTTGCCACAGGCGCACGATGTGGTTATTCTCCGTTTTCAGCTGCGTCATGATGTCCAACGCACGGCCGCATAAGGCTTCGTCCCTGCGGTGGCGGCCGTAGGCGAAGATTACCGGAACGGCCGTGTTGATGACTATCAGGTTGAGCGAGGCCGCCGACAGGCGCTTAGCACTTCGGCAGGCAGTGCTGCCGAAGGTGTAGTGCGTCTCCCAATACGGCGTTACGCTTGTGGCCAGCAGCTCCTTCATCTGCCCTGCCGTGGCACATTCAACAAGCCGGCTGAGGTCGGCCCGCCGCGAGCAATACAGCCTCGCGAGCTGAGATATGCGTATGTGCGGGAAGTTCTGGGGCCTCATCCTGAGGAATCTCCACGCCCCTGCGTCCATCGGCTTGAGGCTGAACTTATGTGCAAGGTATGCGTATTCCTTGCCCAGGCGCACGAAATAGTCATCCTTCAGCGCCTCGTCGCGGTAGCGCTCAGGCACGGCGCCGGCGTCGAGCAGCCCCGCCTGACCGAGGAACAGGGCCTCAATCTGAAACTCGTCGTCCCTATGATGGGCGGCGCTTTGCAGCGGAATGTTCATCGCCCAACGCTCAAACGCGTCGCCGTTAACGCCGAACCCGTAGTTGCGGGCCATCGTTACGAACAGCGCCGACTCCCACGAACCGCCGCAAGCCTCAACCCTGCGCACGATGTCGGCCGTCTTACGCTCGAGCCTCTCCGCCAGCAGGCGGCTCATCCACGAGTGAACGGTCAGCCTGTCGAGCGACGGTATTATGGCATAGCACGGCGGATAGCGGTCCTCCGAGAGCAGCGCCTCATAGTTACGGGCCACTTCCGGGGGCACGTCCATGCGTACCTGAGCAACGCGCCGGCCCTCGCTCGTCACGACATCGGCGTCAACCACCGTCGCCACATGCAGCACAACATTGTCGTAAGCAGCGTCACGGTCGTGACCGTGCGCCTTCCAGTAAGACGACTTCTCGTGTATCTCGACATTCCCGACCCATACCGTACCGTCTATTTTCACCTTCGCGTTGAAGAAATCCGGCCCCGCGTCGGTATTCTGCAGGCCCGTGTCAATCACCTCAACGGCCAGCCCGTCGGTAGTAGTCAGCGTCCCGAGGGGTAACATCCTGTGCTTCCATGCGTATTGTAGGAGTGCTTCCATGTTGTTCAGTAGTTAAAGTAGTTAGAGTAGTAATCCGTTTATTTCCGCGTCATTCCATAACTTCTTGACTTTCAGACGATTACAGATTGATATGTAAAATGCCGTCTTTTGGCTTCTAAAAGACGGCATTTCATCGTGCAATTTGCCGTCTTTTACACGGCGGTTTGCGGCCTTACGCCCGCCGTACCAGGGACAAATATAGTGAAAGGTGAGTACAATGGCAAGAAAAAAACGAAGTTTTTTGGCTTGCCATTGCCGAACCACATCCTATATTCGTGAAACAAATATACAAAAAAATCCCGTGAGCCATGACGACACACGGGATTTTTATAGTATGTTTTAATTAAGTCCTGTTACTTCTTCAGTACCTTAACGGTAGTGCCATCAGCCTTGCGCACGATGTTGATACCCTTCTGCATCTCGTTCAGCTTGCGGCCGCTGAGGTCGTAAATCTCGTCAACGCCGCTTGCGTTCGGGGTTACTGTAACGTTGTCAATGCCTGAAGTTATATCTGAACCAAAGACAACGTGTACCTGCATGATAACCATATCAATATCAATAACAGCATAAAGTTTATCATCCGTCATCTTGGCTGTCATCTCAACAGGTACGCTTTGACCGGCCAACATCCAATCTCCAGCTTCTCCAGTACTTCCAGGTTGTATTGTAACAGGAGCGTTAAAGCTGAAGTTCTTTATTCCGTCAGTTTCTGTTGCGGCCAAATCTTTAATTTCAATGGTTCCAACTTTTAATGCTCCTGCAAGTGTAAAGTCAGTGAGAGACAATGTGTAATTACCATCCTCTTGCTCTGTTACAACAATTGTTGACTTCTGTGCAGGGAATGATTGAGTTCCATCTGTCGTTGTTAAGTCTATATTAAGATTGTCTGTATAATATTTGGGGAACTTAGGTTCTTCACCGAAGGTTGCGTTTACATCTATTGTATTAAAGACGCTCATGCTTATTTGAAGATATAGGTTATCATCATTTACGCAACTTCCGTCCACAATTGTTATATACAGACTTGTAAGGTCAGGAATAGGGCTGCCTGTTATTTGTGCTGTATATGTTCCTTCTTGAAAGAATTTATATCCTCCCATACCACCTGTATCATCAGCCAATACGTTAGACAAAGTTATCTTCTCAAACGTAAGACTACTTGTTGGGGAAACAGGTACACTGAAGTTATTGAGTATAATGTCGTAAGGCAACGTATCATCTGTTGTCTCAACGGGGTTTACTGATACAGAAGACTCAACCTCAATAGGGTCACTTCCCATTATAGAGATTGCAAAAGTGCCTGTATAATCCTTTGCATTAACTGCCAATGCCATCACGGCCATGGCTACGATTGTAAATAATTTTCTCATAATTTGTCCTTTCTTTTAAGTTAATTATTTAATTCTATAAGATATTCCGATTGTTCCGTACACGGGATAGAGGTTCTGCTCGATGGTGTCGAAGTCGTTGTCGAAAATGTCGGTGAAACCCCACGACAGGTCGGCAAAGCAGCCCCAGTGCTTGTGGAAGTACCAGTCTACGCCGGCCAGCATGCCGAACTGCCACGAGCGCATGTCCTCTGAGAAGTCGAAAGTACCGCGGCTGCCCTCCTCGGTGCCGATGTTCACCTTCTGTCCCGTCGGGTTGCCTACGCGTATATAGCCGCCGTAGGCGTAGCCGGTGAAGTTGTGTGAGCGTACGTAGGAGAGATACGGGCCGAGCTTTATATGCAGGTTCTTGTTGACGGCGTAGGTGGCCATGAGGGGCAGCGTGAGCATCCACTGCTCCACCTCCATGCTTACGCCTCCGGTGAAGTTACCCTCCAGGCGCTGTCCTCCGTGCACGAAGGCCATGCGGTAGTTCTTTACCGAGGCCTCGACGTCCATGCCTTTGTTCTCGAGATACAGTCCGGTGGTCAGTCCCCAGTGCTCGCTGAGGTCGCGGTATATGCCGAGTCCGAGGTTGAAGTTCGGCGTAAGCGTGAACTTGTCCATGCTGCGTATGGTGGCAGGCATGCCCATCGGGGCAGTGCCGCCTATGCTGTAGCCGAAGCGGAGGTTGTAGACAAGATTGTCAAGCAGTCCTCCGGCGCATGCCGGAACGGCCGTAATGGCGGCTACGATGAGTGTGAATATTGTCTTTTTCATGTTTATTCTTGATTATCTGCGCATATTACCTTTACTTCGTCGATGTAGAGCGTGCTGCCTATCGCGCCGCGGAAAGATGCTCCGTCTATGCTCGAGGTGAACACTACGGCGAGGTTGTAGCCTCGGTTGGCCAGCAGGTCGCGGTCGAGCTCCTGGCGGTACTCGAAGTCTACGGTGAACTCCGTCCAGCCGTCAGTGTCGGTTACTTGCGGCACTTGGGCAATGGCCACTATCTGCGGGCTGGTCTTCACGTCGTCGCCGTGCAGCGTGAATGCGTTGCCGTTGGCGTCTTGGTTGCGGTAGAGCACGGCGTAGATGTCGCCTTGGTCATACGTGTCGGCTATCGGTTGGCGGTTGCCGTCGACACATTGGCCTGCCGACGTGTACTTGTACCAGCCGGTGAATTGCAGGGGTTCTCCGCTGAACGTGCGGCCGAAGCTTGTCGCCTGCATGGCTCCGTCGGAGCCGCTGAGGGCCTTACTTGCGTCAAACTCGCCTATGAAGAGGTTGCCGGCGGCGATACCCATCGGGCCTATCAGCGTGCCTAAAGGCCCGGTGCTCTTCGTCTCGAGCTTAACTCCACGGCCGCTGTGGCCGTCGTCTACCGGCGCGGACGGGAATTCCTCAGCCGGTGTTATCGTGGAGCCAAGCGCCGCGGTAAGGTAGAATCCTGGGTTTCCTGTTGCCCAGTTGCCTATCCATTCGCCAGACGACGAGAGGTCGCTCCATTCGTAATAGCCGCCTCCCATGTCTCCGTCGACGTAGCGGATGTTCTCGAAGTCGTATTCGCTGACGTTGTATGCCACGCGGAACGACACGTTATACGTCCTCTGCCATGCTCCGTCCTGCGACGTCACGGTGTAGACTACAGACTTACCGTCGGAAAAATCGTGTACTGAACCATTCTCGGGAGTTATCGTTGCGCCCTCGGTCAGCCTGAACATTGGAGCCATTGCCGACACGTCGGCATCGTCCTTGATTTCAAAAACGACATTGTCTGCATCCGAAAGCACGTTAACCAGCGTGTCGCTTGCGGCGAAGAATATATCTGTGGGGTCGTCCACGTGCACGTAAGCCTGTTCTATATCGCATTCGGCGTTGAGCGGCTCGTCCTTAAAACATGACGAGAGCGAGCAGCATAAGGCTGCGCCGAGCAGCAGGTTTATTATCTTCATTTTAATTAATAATGTGTAAACAGGGTGCAAAATTAAGCGAAAAAAGATTTGTTACCAAATTTTTTTCACAATAAGTATTGTTTTTTCACCTTTTTGGTCATTGTCAACACGAAACAGGTTGATAATCAGAGGGTTTGCAAAAGACCGCCTTTCGCAATCCAAAAGACGGCCTTTCAGCGCACGAAAGACGGTGTTTTGGATTGTAAAAGGCGGCAAGTTGTAAAACGACGGATGGCTGGGCAAGTTCTTATCTCCTGTAGACGCAGTACACGGTGACGTCATCCCCGCCCGCCGTATTGCGCAAGGGCTGCACCGCAACCATCTCGTCCGCCGTGAGGCGCACTATCTTTATGATGTCGCCCGAGGCCGTCTCTACGTAGAATCCGTTGGCGCGGTAGGTGTATGCAGTGGCCCGGCGCGTGGCCTCACCGCCGTCGGCGGAGGGCGTGATGGAGTAAAGCGAGTCGGCGGTGAACTCATAATCGGGCACGGCGGGCTGTGATTTGCCAGGCGTGTAGGGTGCCGAGTTGTAGCGGTAGGCCAGGAAAGTCTCGTGTACTTCGGCGCAATGCCATGCCTGACCGACGGCATGGCCGGCAAAGTCGGCAGCCGTTATGCGCTCCTGTTCCGGCATAACGGGATAGTCCTGGTCTAATGTGTTGAGGTTGTAGGGATAGTTTTTCATTGTTGACGACAGCTCGTCGGCTGTCATCGCACGGTAGACGGAATAGAGGTATATGCGTTCGCCGTCGCCCGTCGTGCCCTGTTGCTTTATCAGCCGCAGGAAATTGTCGTCCGCGGAGACTACGGTGAACACTTCCTTTCCGTCGGACATGAGGCGGTTGGTGCCCTCATCGAAGGTGTACTTTCCGCTGACATACCCGTTAATCGGGTATGAGTCGATGTACATGTACGTGCTCATCTCGCCGCCGCCGAAGCTGTACTGCACCGGCGCCGCGCCTATCATGCCGCTCCACCAGTCGGCTTTGTCCATGTTGCCGTTCGACTTTATCTCGTGCGACTCTACGTGGCGCCATCCCTTTCCGTCAACGCAGCGCGTGAATTCCTGCGCCGTCATGAGCCTTATGGAGGGCACACGGGTGTCTTCGTCATCATCACACGATGTAAGAAAAAATAACGCAAGGAGGAAAAACAGTGACGTTATCGAATTCAAATGCTTCATGGTCAGCGGTTTAAAGGTTACGGTTGCAAATATAAAACGTTTTCGGATAAGTTGTATCAAAAAAGGGAAGAAAACGTCGAAAAACGTTTACTTCCCTTATGTCAATGCCGTTTTTGGCCTTACAAAATGCCCGTCAGAAGCTGCGGAGCCATGCTTCCAGCTCCAGTTGCATCTGCTTGTGGTAGATGAAGCTGTCGCGGTTGCCCCATCCGTGGCCGCCCGAGGGGTAGACATGCAGCGTTGCCGGCACGTCGTGACGGTACATCTCGATGTAGTAGTTGACGCCGTTGGCGGGCAGCACGGTGTGGTCGTCGTCGCTTAGCGCTATGAACGCAGGCGGCGTAACGCGCGTTACCTGCAGGTCGTTGCTGTATTTCTGCTCGTCCTTCTTCTTCGGGTCGGGGCCCAGGAAGTTGTCGTGCGAGCCCTTGTGGGTGATGTCAGGCATCATCGTTATCACGGGATAGAACAGTATCTGGAAGTTTGGCAGAGCGTCGCCAGTAGAGTGCGTGGCAATGGTAGAAGCCAGGTGGCCTCCCGCCGACGAGCCCATTATGCCCACGTCCTGCGGGTCTATGTTCCAGTTTTGCGCGTTGCGGCGCACCAGCTTGATGGCTTCCTCGGCGTCGCTTACGGGCACTTCCTTGTTGCCATGCGGCATACGGTACTTCAATACGACGGCGGCTATGCCCATGTTGTTGAAGAACGGCGCCCAGTCGTAGCCCTCGTGGTTCATCGCCAGGTGCGAGTAGCCCCCTCCGGGGCATATTACGACGGCACGCCCCGTGGCCGTTTCCTTCTTCGGCAAGAACACCTTGACCTTCGCCGTGTCGCCAGGGTCGCCGTTACTGTTGGGCGCACCGTTGGGCCATAACGGCGTTTCAAAACTCTGTTGGGCCGACAACGGCACGCAAAATGCCGCGACCGCGGCCATGAATAGCAGTCTCTTGATTTTCATTATGGTTTCAATGATTTATTGTTTTGTCTCAACATACGGCAAAAGCCGTAAGCACCGGGATTTTTATAAGATTATTTTGCAAATGTAATAAAATATTTTCGTAATATTGCAGGAACATCAGTTATTATAACAATCTATAAACCTGTAACTTTATGTATAAACGTATTTTAATGCTTTCTGCCATGGCCGCCGTTTTTGGCAGCGCCGTGGCAAAGGTGAAGTTGCCCCACCTGATAGGCGACAACATGGTAATACAGCAGAACACCGACGTGTGCCTGTGGGGCTCGGCACGCCCCGGCGCCACGGTTAAGGTGGCCGTATCGTGGAGCGAGAGCGGCTACGAGGCCGCCGCCGACGGACAAGGCAGGTGGCAGCTGACGGTGAAGTCGCCCAAGGCCGACGGCCGCAGGCTATCCATAAGCTTTGACGACGGCGACGGAGCGGTAAGCGTTGGCAACGTGCTTGCAGGCGAAGTGTGGGTCTGCGCGGGGCAGAGCAACATGGAAATGCCCATCAAGGGATTCGACGACTGCCCCGTTGACGGATACAACGACGTGGTGAGCGGGGCGCGCGCCGACTCGCTGATACACTTCGTCAAGATACCAAGCAGGATGAGCATGACGCCGCTTGACGACGCCATGTGTGAGTGGAAGCAGTGCAGCCCCGAGACTGTTGGCGACGCAAGCGCCACGGGATACTTCTTCGCACGCATGGTGACAAAGGCCACAGGGGTGCCCGTCGGGCTGGTGATGGCCAACAAGGGCGGCTCGAGGGTTGAGAGCTGGCTGTCGAGGGAGAACCTCGAGCGCTACACCAAGGAGCCGCTTGACTCGGCCGAGATGGTCAGGAAATATAAATGGGACTTCCACCGGCCGCTGCTGTGGGCCAACGGCACGTTCAACCCGATACTCAGGTACACCGTGAAAGGAATACTATATTACCAGGGTTGCTCGAACGTAGGCGACCCCGGCAACCAATACTCGGAGCGTGTCAAGCTGCTGGCCGAGCAGTGGCGCAAGGACTTCGGGCTGGGCGACATCCCCTTCTACATCGTCGAGATAGCTCCTTACGAGAGCGGACAGGCCGACGGCACATGGTCGGCCAGGCTACGCGAGCAGCAGCTCAGGGCGTCAGACATAATACCGAACAGCGGAATCGTCGGCACCAACGACTGCATATATCCGTGGGAACTGACGCAAATCCACCCTGCACAGAAGCGCAAGGTGGGCGAAAGACTGGCATGGCTGGCGCTCAACAAGACTTACGGAATGAAGTCGTTGAGGTGTGAAAGCCCCCGGTTTAAAGCCATGACGGTAAGCGGGGACACGTGCTACGTAGAGCTTGACAACATGTACGGAGGGCTTAACCGCTACGACGGCATGGTGGGTTTCGAGGTTGCCGGAGAGGACAAGGTGTTCCACACGGCGAAAGCCTGGCTGGCAAAAGGCCGCCGCATAGCCGTCACCTGTCCTGAGGTAAAGGCTCCGGTGGCGGTAAGGTACTGCTTCAGGAACTTCATGCTCGGCAACGTTGCCAACATGGCAGGACTGCCGCTGCTGCCTTTCCGCACAGATAACTGGGACGATTAAGTCAAGAATCAAGAGCTTGTTTAATTAAGAATTAAGAGTTAAGAATTAAGAAAATATGCTTTATTATTTGTACATTTGCCGAAAAAATGACGGCTTTATGGCAACAAGACATATTTTCTTAATTCTTAACTCTTAATTCTTAAATTCCATGGATTTACTTGAAAAGTTTGGTTATTGCCCTGTCTGCGGGAGTTCACATTTTGAAAAGAACTCTCCGAAAAGCAAGAAATGCAGTAATTGCGGGTTCGAATATTTCATGAATCCGGCTGCCGCGGTGGTTGCGCTCATCACCAACAGCCGCGGAGAGCTGCTCGTTGAGCGGCGCAAGATGGAGCCTGCCAAGGGTACGCTTGACCTGCCCGGCGGCTTTGCCGACGTGAACGAGACAGCCGAGGAGGCCGTAGCGCGTGAAGTGACGGAGGAGACCGGCCTCGAGATAACCTCCGCGAAATACCTGTTCAGCGGGCCGAACGTGTATCATTATTCGGGACTTGACATACAGACTCTCGACATATTCTTCGCCTGCGAGGTGAAAGATACGTCAGCACTCGTCGCCGGCGATGACGCGGCGGAATGCTTCTGGCTGGCTCCGGAGGAGATTCACACCGAACTGTTCGGCCTCCGCTCGGTAAGGCACGGACTGCAAAGGTGGATTGAATCCAGGAGTTAAAGGAGTTTTCTTTAGTAGTTAAAG
>NZ_JACJJG010000107.1 GCF_016899855.1 Marseilla massiliensis | reverse complement strand
TTCAAAAAACCGTGTAATTGACTATGTTTCAATAATTTCAAAGAACTATTTATCCACTTTTACGGGACAGTAGTGAATTAAATTTAAAAATTAAGAACAAGATGAAGACAATGCAACAAGTAACATTAACCCAGCGTATCAACTACACAAAGTTCAACCTCGGTTATGCAACAGTTGACGATGTAGTGAAAATCATCAGGGAAGGGAACATCTTTATGAATGATTATAAATATGGTCAGTACACATTGAAACAAGCTGTAGAGTACATCAGGAGTTTGAACACCCATGCCGAACAGCAACAATGGAAAGAAAGACTGTTGCCTGCTGTGGCTTACAATGGTGTATTCTCAGAAGTGGAAGAATCTCATATCATGCAATATTCCAACGTGACGGCTATGGACTTCGATGATATAGAAGGTTATAACGAAATGCAACATTTATGGCGCAGGCTTATAATAACACCCTGCGTGTATTCAGTTTTCGTTACACCGAGCGGAGGGAGACTGAAAGCATTGGTTCTACATGACAATACCAATCCGAACAATCACAGAGACTTGTATGAACAGCTATTGGCCAAATTCAATATTTCAAACCCAGACACAAGTTGTAGAGATTTGGCAAGAAGAAACTACCTTAGCTACGACCCGAACATATGGGTGAATCCTAATCCCGTGCCTTACCATTACGTTCCGACAATAAAACCAGTCAACAAAGTACAGCAAGTAAGGCAAGTACAACCTAAGAATCATTACGCCCAAACAGGAAAGAAAATATCTGACAGGAGCATAATAAGCATAATGAACTCTAATTGTAAAAAGAACCATCCTGAATACTGGCAGGAAGGACATAGGGCTTGCAGTATCTTCAAATTGGCCTGTTTATTCTGTAAGTGGGGAGTTGAAGAGGATTTGGCTTTGGAGTATTTTATCACAGGCTGGGAAAGCGAAACAATGACGGAAGATGAAATAACAGGTCATGTAACTAATGCCTATAAAACAGAGAAAGACAACTTCGGTACTGTTGATTTTACATTTTACAAATAACATGACAAAAAACATTGCAAAAGATGAAGTTCAAAGTAAGCCGAAGGCAGGTATGTCATGTAATGGTAAAAAACAATAGGATAACCAACTCATGCGGCGTTGGCCTACATCTGACGAAAAGAGAAAAGAAGTGCAGGATTTTTTCCATAAATTAGGGGTGATACTTATATATGCAGGATATTTGGAGATAAAAGGTTGCATACTGTTAACCATGAAGTAGCTTATGTGCAGCTTTTTTTAATGAAATACAGGTTGATACTTAAATACAATGAAATCCAATGGTAAAACAGTTGCATCCTGTTAACTTTGAGTTCGTTAATGTGCAGCTTTTTTATGGATGGAATTTAATGCACAATATCTTTCTTCTTTCGTTTGCAGTAGGCTTGCGCCACATGAGCAAATGAATAATAAAAGTAACTTATAATGATTATAACTTAAGGATAAGTAAAAATGAGAAAAACAAAAATTACTTTGGAGAATAATAAAAGAACAGGAGGAAACCAATGAGCGTAAATATGATACCAAGATATATGCCCAAAGGTTGCAGGTATATGAGTGAAGACCCAAATCTTCTTACTTATTTGCAACAATTCAATAAGTTCATACTCAACAAGACCGTTACAGGATGTGGAGGAACATCGCTGTTCTTAAATTCAAGTATCGACGTAGTAATAATATCCCCACGCTTGCAGGCGCTGAAGGACAAACACGAACAACATCCCGACACATTCCTGTTCCATTCACCCTATACCAACAACGGGAAAAGGGCGGATGACATAAGGAGGTTAATGTCGGAGTTGAACAGCTACATCAATACTCACGGAAACAACCCTTTCATGGTATGTAACCCTGCAAAGATACTCGTGACACTCGACTCATGCGACAAGGTGATTGACGTATTGAAAAAGAACGTTGCTGTCGATAAATTCCTTTTCGTTGTTGACGAGTTCCAGTGTCTCATGGGTGACGCTACGTTCAAGGGGACGACAGACATGAACTTTCTCATCCGTCTTGACAGCGAGGCAAAAAACATCTGCTACCTTTCAGCGACACCGATACAAGACAGGTATCTTGATTTCGTTCCGCAGTTCAAAGGCCTTCCGTACATAAAGCTCGAATGGGACCAAGCCGTACTTGAAGAACCAAACGTCAGGGAGATACAGATGAAGAAGGACGAGAGCGCGGAGAAAATCTGTGGCAAGTTAATAAAGGACTTCAGGACGAACGGGTATTTTGAAAGGAAAATAGTAAACGGGCAGATAGTCCATTCAACAGAAGCCTGCATATTCCTTAATGAAGTACGGTCAATCATAAACATAATCGTGAAGAACAACCTTAAGCCCGACGAGGTTACGATATTGTGCTCCGACGGAAAGGTATCAGGATTACCAAAGGGGTTCAAGGCAGGAGGGTTGTGCACAGACAAGTACAATCCACTGAACAAGACATTCACGTTCTGCACCAAGGCATCGTTCGAGGGAGTTGATTTTTACTCTACAAACGCCATGACCTACGTATTCATAAATGCCGGGAAGGAGTGGCAGACCTTGGACATAATGCTCGACATACCGCAGATACTCGGTAGGCAAAGGCTCGACATAAACCCGTTCCGACACGATGCGGTCATATATTACAAGACAAAACCGAACTGCCTTTCGGAACAAGAATTCAGGTTGCAACAAAAGGCGATGGAACTTGAAACAGAACAATTCATCAACGGCTTCAACAACGCTCCTGACTCGATGAAAGAAAGACTGATAAAATTAGTCCGTGACAGGGCTGAAGATAAAAAATTCGTTGACGATTATGTAGACGTGTTACAGGAAAACGGAAGGCAGACACTCGGGATAAACACTCTCGTACAGATGGCGATGTGGAACAAATGGCACCAGCGCAGCCACTATTACAACAATTCATGCCAGCTGATGGCAAGCATACAGTCGGCCATAGCGAAGAACGTAAACCGGAATGAAGTAAAGAACTTTGAGGCATGGTATTACTCGGCAAAAGATAATGACAGGCTCAAAGGCTATTCGGATTTTCGCAATACATATACAGAATACGATCCTTTCATCCTGCAAAACCCGTTCATCGACATACGTTATCACGATTGGTATGGTAAATTGGGCTATGATAAACTTGCACGCCTTAACTTTGATGAACAGAAAGTTGAACAGGAATATGACTATCACTGCAATCATGAGCCGATAATACAGAAGTGCAGGGAAGCGTTCACGGTCGGCAACTTCTACACGAAGCCCGAGGTGAAGAACATACTACAGCAAATCTATGACAGCCTCGGACTTGTGGGAAAGAAAGCAAAGGCGGCAGAACTTGAAGGATACATAAATGTTCAAGAGCGTATGATAAAAGACAGCACAGGCAACAGGAAGGAAGTTTACTTGATACTGCCGTAATTTAACCGTGTTGTAAAAGACCGTAAACCGCCATGTAAAAGACCATATATTGTCTTCCGTTTGACCGCCTTTCACCGTACAATATGCCGTATATTGCAAAATTAGGGGTGTAAATTGCTAATTTATATAATTTAGATGTTGTTCAATGGAGGTAAAATACTGTGTAACAATGTATTAAGTCGGGAAGTAAAGACAGATAACATTGACACTTGACATCTGATTTACACCCCTCCTAATGACAGTTCACACCCCATGTTAGACAAGTCTACACCCACAAAAAGAACATGAAAAAGCCACCCCGAAGGGTGGCAAATTATTTTTTTCGCCAATCAGTTTAGGCTGTTTCCGTACTTTTTCAAGGCGTTTCTTACATCGTCTTTTTCCATGCCCAGTATCTTGGCAATCGTCCCATAACCTATGATATTTCCTTTATCATCAGTTTTGCCATGTTGGTTGTACCAGTATTCCAACTCTTCATCAGTAAGGCTGCGTTTGGGCTTTATTACGGAATGCAAACCTTGTGTAAGTTCCTCCAACCGTTGTTCCTTGTCAGGACTGCTCTTGTAGAGGAAACGCTCCATGCAGTAATTGGCTATGTAAACCGCCAAGTCACATATCTGCCTCCTCTTTTTCCATTTTTTAGGACCAGGACAACCGGTCATCATGTGCATTACCATGGCACAGCGGAAAGCCATGCATGCAATTCGTGGCGAGATTCCTTTCCTTGCTTTGTCATTGCTATGGAACATCGTATCAAGCCATTGTTTAAGTACGCTATTAACATACGATAGGTCTATTGTTGTTTCCGTGGCAGGGATGTCCATACCATTCTCGTCAGTTTGGTAACAGTATTTTTTACGCCATTCGTCTATCTGGTCCTGCATGACAGACAGTCTTTTCAATCCTATTTTCTTGAAGTCGGGCATTTGGTCTCCAAGTTCCGGTATTACGGCGAAACAAACCCTTGAAGCGGTACCGTCCTCATATTCATCTTCTTTGAAGAAACGGTCAATTGCTTTGGTTGTCCCTGTGAAAGTGTAATTCAGGTACACAGGGAATGAACCGCGTGCATATGGTTTGGTTATCATGCTGTCCTGTGTTATATTTTCGTTAGAGAAAGCCTTTCGCAACAGTTCCGTGGCAAATCCGCCTTTCTTTTTTATACTCTCGGTCACTGCATCAATCTCGGGCTCCATAACGTATATGTGTACGCCCTTGTTGGAAGCCAATATCATCTGGAACCTTGTCCTTGAAACTTCTGTACCGGTTATTTGTATGATATTGTCAGGATTTTCAGATTGTAATTTCAGTGAATCGCTCTTTATAACGCGTTCGAACAACATATAGAACATATCTTTGAACCTTCCCTTGCCAGAACTCTGAGCACCCTCTATTACTACCTGTAAACTCGGTGACTGTTTATTGCCGTCAAGGTATACAGCTCTGACTGTTGGAAAGGCCAGTGCTCCGTACATTGCTGACATATGCATAAGCATTGCTGGCCTGAAATCTTCCGGACAACAATTAAGTATGGTGTCAAGATGTGGGATGGTTGAATATTCCGGCATAGGGTATTTCGAGTTGAACTTAGCATGCCATTCACGTAAAGAAATTTCACATTCATAGTTAACAGATTTTCTGTTTTGCGCCTTTACTTCCTGCTTCATTGCAAATATCTGACGCTGTTTTTCCACATCAAGCTCATTCTTCTTTTGGTACGTTTTTACAGCAATTTCAGCTTTTTGCCTTTCCAAGGCAAACTTGTTATTGGTTTTAATGTTCTCAAGTTTTTCTTTCTTATCAAATTTTTTATAGAGAAGTATTAAACCTCCAACTAAGCCAAAACCAGCAACTATAATCTTGGTATCTTTAAGCCATCCATATTTGTTGTAATGGCTATTTCCCTTGTCGCAACAATTATTTGCTTGTTGCATCAAATTGTTTTGTTCGTACATATTATTAATAATTAGATGTTGTTTTTAACACTTTTATTTCTACTAAAAACTTTTGACACTGCGTAAGTGCTTGCCCACTCCGATTAACGGGCATGGTACATTGTTCTTTCTTTTTCATAACAGCGGCAAAAGTATATAAAAACATAGGAAGTTACAAGTAATGCAACCTCCTGTTACTCTGTTATTTAGTAGTCTTTAAATGGCACTAAGTTTTAAACTAATTATATGTCATACGAACTAATTTTATCATGCGAACTAATTATGTCAACATAATGGAATCATCTTCATTTAGCCTTTATATTTTTTTGCCATGGAAAAACATTCGTCTATGTAATCTTTGACATTTTTATTAACGGATTTGATAGTTTGTTCCCTTGTCTTGTTCGCAATTGAATCGTGTTGCAAATCCATAAAACAGCTGGTTCTTTTTGAATATGCCATGAATAAGTTAGCCACATCCTTCCATGTGCCAGGCGAAACTTTGCGCCCTTCATAGAGTTTGTAAATGAAATATTTTAAGCTGTCGATATTATCGTTCCATCTTATTTTATACTTTTTATTGGATGCAAACTTATTCCTTACTCCAAGAAAATTCAAGAATTTGTTAGTATCATTACTATCAGGTTGTAATAATGGATGAGTATAATTACCTGTTTTTGTAAGAAGATTTACTAAAAAACATAATTGTTCCTCCGACAGTGATGTTTGACTTTTCTTAGATTGAATTGGTTGCGGATATTCTTCCATAGTGATAGGCTGGCTTTTAGCAGCCAATGAAAAATTCAAAAGTGGCTTTAGTCGTTTTCCATATGGGATACCATTCTTATCACAGTATCTTTCATATCTTTCTTTGAAATGATTCAGCGTCTTTTGTTCAAAAATCAATGTCAGTAACCGGGAAAGCAATTTACGGTTTTCTGCACCAAATTCACCATGCAGTCCTTCAAAGATAATATCAAAATAATGCCCTTCAACAAAACCATAGTATTTATGATACAATTGGGTGATAATCATATTTGCACGATTTTCGTCTTTGGGCAAATTATAAAATAATGAATAAAACAAACCTTGCTTTAGACGTTCAGGATTAAGCTCAACATTAAACTTCCATTGCGTGTATGGTAAGATTATATCTTCAACTGGAAAAGTGTCTATAATAACACGTTGCATGGTATTCCAAGCATAGACCTCGTCCGGTTTTCCATCATGATGATATTTTTGCAACAAAAAGTCTCTGTGCAAACGAAAACTTCTTTGTTCTGTTATATTGTTAAAATTTTTATTGACAATATCATTACTAATCACATCTTTCAATATATTGACCAACTTTACCATGTTTTTTGGATGACAGTCCCATACATATGGACTCCTTATGGTATTACTGAAAAACTTAAAATAGCTATCTTCCAAATTACGATAATAACCTTCTTTATTCAGTTGCATGGTCACACAATACTCTTCATCCAAAGGAATTTCATAACTTTTATTGAACTTTGGGAACCAACCTTTATCAAGAAAAGTGTCAAACTCATCCTTTATCACATCTCTGTCACTCCTTTTTTTGAACCAATCTGATAAAAATGATAACAGAAAAACTTCATCAGTGCTGAGTGAAGCGGTCAACCTTTGATTCTTGATAAGGTTGAAAATATATTGATACGTAGAATGGAAAATGTTTATATGTATCAATTTTTCTTTATCTAATGTAATCTTTTTTTGAACCATGTCTTTCTGGGCTTTTAGTTTGGTTGTAAAGATAAATAAAATGTTGTACTTTACAAAATATGTCTGTAAAATATATTCAGAATACCATAAATATCAAGATGTATAGATATTTTTTCATATACAGTCTTGCCATGAAAATTGACAAACAATAATTTTCTTTTCATTATGCAAAAATCTGGACTAAGATGTAAATGACAGATTCAATAAATACATATTAAAACATTGTACAAATATGAAAAAGGTATAAAAAAGAGCCACACAATATTGATATATGGCTCTTCTTAGTTATACTCACATCATTGTTTTACCTTCCAAACACATACTTTACGACCTTTGCGTTGGCCTTGTTCTCGTTAACGAAGTCACGCTCTATGTAAATGTCTGTCACCCTCATCGATTCATCTACGTGGTTGAGGGCTGCATGGACTGTGTACTTATCAATGCCGACTTTGTTCAAGGCTATTGTCGCCCATGAATGCTGCATCATAAAAACATATTAAAGCAGATGGCTCATTGCTTCGTCTATTTGTTCATTATTAAAACTGTCAAGATAGATTTGGGTTATACGTTCAGAACTGTGTCCTAAAGATTCACTTATAATGGATGTTGAGACACCGGCCCGTTTCAGTACTGTTGCGTATGAATGTCTTGCAACATAGGTCGTGAGAGGCATGGAAAGGTTTAATACCAGACCTATTTCTTTTAAGTGCTTGTTGAGCTTAGCCAATACTTTATGTAACCTGTTCGCGACTTGTATTTCTGTTTTGTGGTATGAAGTCAATATCGGGAATAAGTATTCAGAATTCTCGTTTTTGTATTTATTGATTATAGCCATTGCTTGGGGTTGTAGAGGTATGTTTATCAGCTTCTTTGTTTTGTTCCGGTAATACACTACGTGCCCTTCAATAATGTTGGTACGTTTCAGTTTTGCAATGTCTATAAAGTTAATCCCGGCTGTAAGGTATGAAAACGCGAAAACATCAACGGCCAAACGTTCCATTGCTGACTTTCCTTGATATTGCATAATTTTCAATACGTCATCTTTGCTTATGACCCTCTTAATTGTTTGCTTGTTCAGCTTTGATACTTTATAAGCGCGAAAAGGATAGCAATCATTCTTGATGGCTTGTTCGGTTATGGCCAAATTGAATATTGCCCTTAAATGTCTCACACGTGTACTTATAGTATTTACAGACAAACCATTTTTCTTTGCCCACGTTTCATATTTCTTAAGCCATGTCGCGTCTATGTCAGAAAACGCCATGTCAAGATGTCCGTTGAATTTGATGAAGGAAAAATACGAAACCTTAAACATCCCTGCATACCTTACCCTACCTTCTTTTTTCAAGTTTGTAATGTATGACAAGAAATACTCACCGACAGTCTTTTTCTTGTTGTGTTTTGATTTTGTGGTTTCAATCAATGTAGTTGCAGTAAAATCTTTTCCGGCTATCTTCTTATCCAGCACCGCCTTCTGTATTTCGCAAATTTTCTCATTTATGACAATACATATCCTTTCACGGTTGGGGCATTGTGGCTTGGGTGCATTATTCCTGAAATCCCACAGTTCTTCCTTTATAGATATACCAAGACTTACATACTTTTTCCTGCCGTCTTTGCATATACGTATCATCAACGGTTTTTCGCCATTCGCAAGAGTTTTACATTTGTAGCATACGGCTTTCACTGTTTCGCTCATTCCATTTTGGTTTAACTCTTGGTTTAACTTTGGCGGGAAAACAATATGTAAAAACAAAACAGGCAGTCATCCGTTTAAAGATAACCGCCTGATTTTCAATAGTTTAATAAGTGATCCGTTTGGGGCTCGAACCACAATGTCAACCCACTGATTATAAGCATTTTAGCGGTAGCGACTTTTCAAGTCCACCTCATACTCCACGTGGATATTTCTCCATTTTACTCACTTGCGCTACCTTCTATTTGCAAAGGTAATACACTACTGTCCCGTAAAAGTGGATAAATAGTTCTTTGAAATTATTGAAACATAGTCAATTACACGGTTTTTTGAAAT
>NZ_JACJJG010000106.1 GCF_016899855.1 Marseilla massiliensis | reverse complement strand
CCCAACCATTCTTAATGGAAGCCCCCTCCCAACCTCCCCGGGGGGGGGAGGAGCTTAGTTTGCCTTGCCGGTTTTAGTCAATGGCGCATACGGCTTATTGGGCTTATTAGCCTTATTCGGCCAATTAGTCCCACAACCAAATACCCAACCCCCCACAACCATAAAATGCCGCAAATCACGATGCGGTTTGCGGCATTCCGGCGTGTCGTCCGCGGCTTTTCGTCATGCCATTTGCGGCCTTCCGCTGTGGCGCCTTTTCTGCCTGAATGCATGACAATGGTTATCTATGAAATAGCGATAATATAAAATCTATTGTCTTAACTCCTGAAATAAAGCATTTGGCTTTAACTACTTAGCGAACGACAGTGAGCGATAACTCCTTTAACTTCTTTAACTACCAAATAAAAATATGTTAAACCGACATTACTTTTTCGCACTTTGTCCGTCATATATGCAAATAACGTAATCTTTTTAACAATAACGCATATTTTTATGGACAAGAAAACATTGGCGATTGCGGCTCTGGCCATGGGACTGGGGACGCAGTCAGTTATGGCGCAGTATCCTCAGCTGACGCCTGAGGGCAAGGCCAAGATTGACTCGCTCACCAAGGTCTGGACGGCACATTCTGACTCGGCGTGGGCAGTAGCATTACCCATAGTTAAGAAAGAGGCCATGGAGAACGGCCGCCCCTACGTGCCATGGGCGTTCCGTCCGTATGACCTCAAGCAGGCAAAGATACCCGCATTCCCCGGTGCTGAGGGCGGCGGCATGTACACACAGGGCGGACGCGGCGGCAAGGTGCTCGTCGTTACCAACCTTAACGACTCGGGCCCCGGCTCGTTCCGCTGGGCTTGCGAGCAGGGCGGTGCCCGCATAATCGTGTTCAACGTTTCAGGAATAATCAAGCTCGAGACGCCTATCATCCTGCGCGCTCCCTACGTCACGATAGCGGGACAGACAGCCCCGGGCGACGGTATCTGTATAGCAGGACAGTCGTTCCAGGTCAACACGCACGACGTAATCGTGCGCCACATGCGCTTCCGCCGCGGCGCCACCAACGTATGGTACCGTGAGGACTCCTTCGGCGGCAACCCCGTGGGCAACATCATGATTGACCACTGCTCGTGCGAGTGGGGACTCGACGAGAACATCTCCTTCTACCGCCACATGTACAGCATGAACGACGGCAAGCCCTCAAGAAAAGACCCGACGGTCAACGTTACCATCCAGAACACCATCTCGGCAAAAGGTCTTGACACATACAACCACGCCTTCGGCTCAACCATCGGCGGCGAGAACACCACCTTCATGCGCAACCTCTGGGCCGACAACACCGGACGTAACCCGTCGATAGGCTGGGGCGGAGTGTTCAACTTCGTGAACAACGTAATCTACAACTGGGTTCACCGCACGGCCGACGGCGGTGAGTACTCTACGATGAGCAACTTCATCAACAACTACTACAAGCCCGGACCGCTCACACCGAAAGACTCGCCCGTGGGCTACCGTATCATCAAGGCCGAAAGCCGCAGCAAAAAGCTCTTCCCGTGGCCGCAATACGGCCGCGTGTTCGCCATCGGCAACATCGTTGAAGGCAACGAGCGCGTGACCAAGGACAACTGGGACGGCGGAATACAGGTATCCGACATCGGCGACGGCACACAGATACCCGAAGACGTAAAGGCACTCATGAAGTCCGACGAGCCATTCGAAATGGCACACATGACCATCCTGCCGTCTGACAAGACATTCGACTACGTGCTCGAGAACGTGGGCGCGACACTGCCTACACGTGACATCGTCGACCAGCGTATCATCGAGGAGGTGCGCACCGGCAAGGCATACTACGTAGACAAGCTGCCCAAGGACAACCCCTACGGCGACCACTGGGGCATGAGTGAGAAGACAGCCAACGAGGAGGGCCTCTTCCGCTACCGCCGTCTGCCCAAGGACTCTTACAAGCTCGGTATCATCACCGACCCGCGCCAGATGGGCGGATATCCCGAATACAAGGGTGAACCGCGCGTTGACACCGACGGCGACGGCATGCCCGACGATTGGGAGATTGCCGCTGGCCTGAACCCCAACGACCCCTCTGACGCCAACGGTGACTGCACCGGTGACGGATACACCAACATCGAGAAGTACATCAACGGCATAAGCACCAAGGTGAAGGTTGACTGGACCGACCTGAAGAACAACTACGACACCCTGGCAGGCAAGACGTCGCTGTACTGATAAAACGACAATTATCTGCTTAAAGCCGTGCCCGGTGGAGGTTACATCCTCCACCGGGCACGGCCTTTTTCATAGTAGTCCATCACGTGCGGCGGCGCGAAATAACCACATGAAACGACACCGTTTGTCGTTTTTATTTACTATATTTGCGAAATCTAATATTGCTAACACCAACACCATGAAAAGAATATTGGGACTCGACCTCGGACCTAACAGCATAGGTTGGGCATTGGTCAACGAAAGAGAGAATGAAGCAGAACATTCATCTATTGTGAAACTTGGTTCACGTATTATAAATTTCGACGGTTTTGTCAGCACTAAAACTGGTAAGGAAAGCAAGACTCCTTTGGATGATTTTAAACAAGGCAAAGGGATTTCATCTTGCGCCGGACGTACACTGAAGCGCACCATGCGTCGTAATCTGCAACGCTACAAGCTGCGCCGTGACAGTCTTGTCGGTATTCTGAAATCCAACGGACTTATTTCCAACGATGCTGTACTGGCCGAGTGCGGCAACCGTACCACTTTCGAGACTTACCGGCTTAGGGCGAGTGCGGCCACGGAGGAGATAACATTAGAGGAACTGGCGCGCGTGCTACTCATGATAAATAAGAAGCGTGGCTATAAGAGCAGCCGAAAGGCTAAGCAGAAAGACGAGGACGGCCACCTGATAGATGGCATGGAGGTGGCACGCAGGTTGTATGACGACGGCCTTACGCCTGGACAATACACCTTGTCGCTAATGGAGAAAGGCAACAGACATATACCCGACTTCTATCGTTCCGACCTTCAGGCGGAGCTTAACAAAGTGTGGGATTGTCAGCGGAGATTCTATCCCGACATTCTTACTGATGAGTTAAAAGACGCCATACAGGGTAAGAACAAGAGCCAGACGTGGGCCGTATGCTCGACACCGTTCGGCATAAAGGGCATGAAGCGCAATACAAAAGGCGAACAGATGAGGAAAGAGAACTACAGATGGCGCGTGGAGGCGCTGACAGACAAGCTCGACCTTGAACGACTGGCAGTGGTGCTACAGGAAATCAACGGCCAGCTGAAAAACTCGAGCGGATATCTCGGCGCGATAAGTGACCGCAGTAAGGAGCTGTACTTCAACCACCAGACCGTAGGCCAGCACCTTATGGCCGAACTTGATCGCAATCCTAATTACAGCTTGAAGAACAAGGTGTATTACCGGCAGGATTATCTTGACGAGTTTGAACGGATATGGGAGACGCAGGCCAAGTACCATAAGGAGCTGACGCCTGAACTGAAGCACGAAATACGCGACGTTGTGATATTCTACCAACGACCGCTAAAGTCGCAAAAAGGACTGATAAGCCACTGTGAGTTTGAGAGTCGTGAGATAGAGATTGAAGTGGATGGCCATAAGAAAAAGATTACCGCTGGTCTGCGCGTGTGTCCCAAATCGTCACCGCTGTACCAGGAATTCAGGATATGGCAGATGATAAACAATGTTCAGGTATCAGGTCCGATAGAACCAGAAAACCAGCCCGACTTGTTCGGCGCCACGGCTAAGTACAGGAAGGGTAAACGTTTCCTGACACAGGAGGAGAAAGAGACGCTTGCATCTGAGCTTACCTTCAGGGACAAGATGACGAAGAAAGAGATATTAAAGCTGTTGTTTGATAATCCGAAGGAGCTTGATCTTAACTATAAGGAGATAAAGGGCAATACTACGATGGCAGCCTTGATGAAGGTATGCCTCGGAATAGTTGACATGAGCGGGCACGGAGAGTATGACGTATCGAAGATTTCTGTTTCTGATGCCATAGGCGTGATAGTATCGGTGTTCAATGCATTGAGATTCAGCTCGGCCTTTCTCGACTTTGACTCGTCACTTGACGGTAAGGATTTTGCTGCCCAGTCGGCTTACAGATTGTGGCATCTGTTGTATTCATTTGAGGGTGACAAGTCGAAGACTGGCAATGAACGGTTGGTGGCTAAGATACAAGAGTTGTACGGCTTCGATAAGGACAGCGCCGCCATGATAGCCGGTATCACGTTTGAGCCTGACTATGGCAACCTGAGTGCCAAAGCGATGCGCAAGATACTGCCTTATATGAAAGATGGAGTGGAGTATAGCGAGGCGTGCCGCATGGCCGGATACCGCCATTCAAAACGTTCGCTGACAAAGGAAGAGATAGAGACCAAGCAGCTGAAAGACCATCTTGACCTGTTGCCGCGTAACAGCTTGCGTAATCCTGTCGTTGAGAAAATCCTCAACCAGATGATTAACGTTGTCAACGCCGCTATCTGTGAATACGGACGCCCTGACGAGATACGCATAGAAATGGCGCGTGAGCTAAAGAAGAGCACATCCGAGCGCGAAGAGATGGTTAAGGCCATAAGCCGCGCCACGGCCGACAACGAGAAATATCGCAAGATGTTGCAGGAAGAATTCGGTATAGCCAATGTAAGCCGCAACGACATAATACGTTATCGCTTGTACATGGAACTAAAGGAGAATGGTTTCAGAACGCTTTATTCAGGCACTTACATACCACGTGAGAAACTTTTCAGCAAGGAATTCGACATCGAGCACATCATACCTCAGGCAAAACTGTTTGACGACTCGTTTGCCAACAAGACTCTTGAGGCGCGAAATGTAAATCTGGAGAAAAGCAATATGACCGCTTACGACTATGTAAAGGGTAAATATGACGCTGCCGGACTTGAGCAATACGAACAGCGAGTGGAGGCGCTTTACGCCAAGGGAGCTATCAGCAAGACAAAACGCAATCGTCTGCTAACAGTCGAGGCCGACATACCCGATGGCTTCATCAATCGTGACCTGAACGATACTCAGTACATAGCCCGTAAAGCGCGGGAGATACTTGAAGAAGTGGTAAGAACGGTAACACCCACTACGGGTTCGGTAACCGACCGCCTGCGCGACGACTGGCAACTTGTTGACGTCATGAAGGAGCTTAACTGGGATAAGTACGACAGGCTCGGGCTGACTGAGATAGTCGAGGACAAAGATGGCCGGCGTATACGCCGCATAAAAGACTGGACGAAACGTAACGATCACCGCCACCACGCTATGGACGCGCTGACTATAGCATTTACCAAGCCGGCCTACATCCAATACCTAAACAATCTTAACGCTCGCAGCGACCGTAGCGGCAGCATATATGCAATAGAAAGAAAAGAGCTTTATCGCGACCGTGGCGGCAAACTGAGGTTTATGCCTCCTATGCCGCTCGACGAATTACGCCGTGAGGCCAGGCGGCAGCTTGAGGCTGTGCTCGTGTCAATCAAGGCTAAAAACAAGGTAGTGACGCGCAATATTAACGTCACGAATGCAAAAGGTGGCGGTCACAGGAAGGTGCAGCTTACGCCGCGTGGGCAACTGCACAACGAAACCATCTACGGCAGTATAAGGCGCTATGCCACAAAGGAGGAAAAGGTTAATGCTTCGTTCACTGAGGATAAGATAATGACCGTGGCCGACAAGCGTTATCGTGAGGCTCTGTTAGAAAGGCTGAGGCTGTGCTACGGAGACCCAAAGAAGGCGTTTACAGGCAGGAACAGTCTTGATAAGAATCCATTGTTTGTTGGCCGTATGCACACGGAAAAGGTACCTACGAAGGTAAAAACAGTGACACTTGAAACAATATTCACCCAACGCAAAGAGGTGAACAAGGATTTGAAGGTGGACAAGGTGATAGACACGAGGGTGCGCAAGATACTTGAGGAGCGGTTGCGTCAGTATGGAGGTGACGCCCAGGCAGCATTCTCCAATCTTGACGAAAACCCGATATGGCTTAACAAGGAAAAGGGCATTAGTATAAAGCGTGTAACGATAACTGGCGTGAACAATGCCGTGGCACTGCACGACAAACGCGACAATCTTGGTCGTTTGATACTTGACGGAAATGGCAACAAACAACCTTCCGACTATGTAAGCACGAGCAATAACCACCATGTAGCCATCTTTCGCGATGCTGAAGGCAACCTGCAGGAACATGTCGTGTCGTTTTATGAGGCCACGGCGCGCGCAATACAACATCTGCCTGTAATAGACCGTGATTATAACAAGGCTGTCGGTTGGCAGTTTCTGTTCACGATGAAGCAGAATGAGTATTTTGTTTTTCCAAACGCCGAGACAGGTTTTGACCCAAAGGAAATCGACCTGCTTGACCCGAAAAACTATGCTGCGATAAGCCCGAATCTGTTTAGGGTGCAAACAATGTCAAAAGTTATGTATGGTAATAATATTGTTAGAGATTATAAGTTTCGGCACCATTTGGAAACAACAGTAAAGGATGAAAAAGAATTAAAAAATATAACTTATAAGCAGTTTAAGACTTTGGTTTTTGCTAATAATGTTGTTAAAGTCCGTGTAAACCATCTTGGACAAATTGTTTCGGTAGGAGAATATTAATTGTAAATAATCTAAGACAATGATAAAACGAACACTGTGTTTCACCAACCCGGCCTATCTTTCGTTGAAAGACAGACAGCTTGTTATACGCCTGCCGGAGGTGGAGAAAAGCGACATGCCGGAAGAGTTGAAAAAAGAAGCGGTGAGGACTGTTCCTGTCGAGGACATAGGCGTTGTGGTGCTTGACAATAAGCAGATAACTTTGACGGAAGGGTTGCTCGAGGCGCTTCTCGAAAATAACTGTTCGGTAATAACGTGCGACAGCCGCAGCATGCCGGTAGGCCTTATGCTCCCGCTTTGCGGTAACACTTTACAGAGCGAGCGTTTCCGTGACCAGCTTGACGCGTCGCTGCCGCTGAAAAAGCAGCTTTGGCAGCAGACAGTCAAGGCGAAAATAGATAATCAGGCAGCGGTTCTTGCTCAATGCGCAGGGGCTGAGACGGGTTGTATGCGCCGTTGGTCGGCCGATGTACGCAGCGGCGATACAGACAATCTTGAAGGCCGTGCGGCGGCGTATTACTGGAAAAATCTTTTTGACGGCATACCTGGCCTTGACGGCTTCACCCGTGACCGTCAGGGCATTCCGCCCAACAATCTCCTTAACTATGGTTATGCCATCTTGCGTGCCGTAATAGCCCGCTCGCTCGTGTCGAGCGGACTGTTGCCCACGCTTGGCATTCACCACCATAACCGTTATAATGCTTACTGCCTGGCAGACGACATAATGGAACCATACCGTCCGTATGTGGACGAACTCGTGTACGGAATAGCCGCTGAGTACGGCATAGACATACCTGAAGATATTACGAAAGACCTGAAAATGCGGCTGCTCGGCATACCCGTCATTGATGTTAGGATAGGTGGCAAGCGCAGTCCGTTGATGGTGGCGGCAACACAGACTACGGCGTCGCTGTATAAATGCTTTAACGGAGAGGCCCGCCGAATAGCCTACCCAGAGATGTGAAATAAACAAAATTGAATATGTCAGACCGTTTCAGCGAATACAGGATTATGTGGATACTTGTTTTCTTCGACCTTCCTACAGAGACAAAGAGGGACAAGCAGGCCTATGCCTTGTTCCGCAAGAACCTGCAACGCGACGGTTTCACGATGTTCCAGTTCTCTATTTATGTCCGTCATTGTGCCAGCATGGAGAATGCCCAAGTGCACATCAAGCGTGTTAAGTCGTTCCTTCCCAAGTACGGACATGTAGGTGTACTTTGTATCACCGACAAGCAGTTCGGCGCCATAGAGCTGTTTTATGGCAAGAAACCGGTAGAGCCTAATGCTCCTGGTCAACAACTTGAATTATTCTGACATTTATGTTTATTTAACAATATTCTTCTGTTTGTCGCGCTCAGTTCATGGTCTTTGGTGGTATTCTAAATAGTTTCGACTTATTCTTTTGAAATGTCAAAATCCGGCTCAATAGCCGGATTTGACATTTAGACAACCATCTTTTTATATTTTCTAATTTATCTTATATCTCACTGATTATCAGTGTTTTACCGTAATCGTGATGTTTGTCTTAGCGCAAAGATAAGAATTTTAAAGCAAATCACAACATTTGCAAAGAAAACGGAAAAAATGCAAAGATGTTTGTCTTAGCGCAAAGATAAGAATTTTAAAGCAAATCACAACTAATCGTTAACCGCATACACTTGTTTATAGATGTTTGTCTTAGCGCAAAGATAAGAATTTTAAAGCAAATCACAACTTATTTATCAAATTTATTTAATAACTTTTTGATGTTTGTCTTAGCGCAAAGATAAGAATTTTAAAGCAAATCACAACATATTCTCTGACGATAACGGAAGTGGTATAGATGTTTGTCTTAGCGCAAAGATAAGAATTTTAAAGCAAATCACAACTAATTATACGTTCTTCATTTGTCATATTAAGATGTTTGTCTTAGCGCAAAGATAAGAATTTTAAAGCAAATCACAACTCCGCAAGAAAAGACAATCATTTTCTGCAAGATGTTTGTCTTAGCGCAAAGATAAGAATTTTAAAGCAAATCACAACTTAAAACCATTAACGCTTTTAACAAAATTGATGTTTGTCTTAGCGCAAAGATAAGAATTTTAAAGCAAATCACAACTTGAACAAGACATCTATCAATTGTCAAAAGGATGTTTGTCTTAGCGCAAAGATAAGAATTTTAAAGCAAATCACAACACTTCTATCGTATTGCGGAATATGGACCGGATGTTTGTCTTAGCGCAAAGATAAGAATTTTAAAGCAAATCACAACAGCGTCAATGGCAACAACAAATGGTTAATCGATGTTTGTCTTAGCGCAAAGATAAGAATTTTAAAGCAAATCACAACATACCAGCGGAAGATATTTTGGACGATAACGATGTTTGTCTTAGCGCAAAGATAAGAATTTTAAAGCAAATCACAACGTTTGAATAATCGTTGTTGAAATCTCCCTTGATGTTTGTCTTAGCGCAAAGATAAGAATTTTAAAGCAAATCACAACGATATTTGTCTTGGGTTTTACTACAACCTAGATGTTTGTCTTA
>NZ_JACJJG010000105.1 GCF_016899855.1 Marseilla massiliensis | reverse complement strand
ATATAAAGAAGAAGATGGAGGAAGTCAGAGAATAAGATTTTAGGAGTTAAGGAGTTATGGAGTAAAGGAGTTAAGACATTAGCCGTGATATAGAAAGCTTTGTCGGCAACAAGTGGACATACGTCTTAACTCCTTTACTCCATAACTCCTTAACTCCTAAGTTTTCTCCTTTAACTCCCTATAAACTTCTTTAACTTCTTTAACTCCTTAAACTTCTTTAACTCCTTAAATATATTTACCTTTGCACCCGTAATCAGAACATGATGGCAAAAGACACTTCCAAAACAGAGGAACAGTTTAAGGCGGCCATGGCCGAATGCCGTGAGCTGTTCGCGAAGAAGCTGCATGACTACGGCCCTTCGTGGCGCATTCTGCGCCCGTCGTCGCTTACCGACCAGCTGTTTATCAAGGCAAAGCGCATACGCAGCCTCGAACTGAAGAAAGAGTCGCTCGTGGGCGAGGGAATACGGCCTGAGTTCGTAGGACTTATCAACTATGGTATAGTAGGCCTTATCCAGCTTGGCAAGGGCTTTGTCGATACGCCCGACATTAGCGTCGACGAGGCTCTGGCCCTTTACGACGCGTTTGCCGGTAAAGCCCTGGCCCTTATGCTGAAGAAGAACCATGACTATGACGAGGCGTGGAGGTCGATGCGCGTAAGCAGTTACACGGACTTTATACTGACCAAAATACAGCGGATAAAGGAGATTGAGGACATTCACGGGGCAACGCTCGTGTCGGAAGGAATAGACGCCAACTATATGGATATTATAAACTATGCCGTTTTCGGGCTTATAAAACTTTCCGGCGAGTAGATGGTATCGAGAAAAATCACTATCGGGATACTTGTCAACCTGTGCAGGTTTGTCGTCGCGTTGACGTTCATTTTTTCAGGATACGTCAAGGCCATCGACCCACTCGGCACGCTGTATAAGTTGCAGGACTATCTCGAAGTGGTGCACCTCTCGGCCTACGTGTCCGACTATATTACGCTTGCTGTCTCCGTGCTGTTGGGCGGAATTGAGTTCTGTCTCGGCGTGCTGCTCCTTTTCGCCATCCGTCGCAGGCTCGTTACGCGCCTGCTTTTGTTCTTCATGGCGGTAATGACGCCGCTTACGTTGTGGCTCGCCCTTGACAATCCAATTGAGGATTGCGGGTGTTTCGGTGACGCGGTGAAGCTTACCAACTGGGAGACTTTCGGCAAGAACGTGGTGCTATTGGCAGCTACCGTACTGCTGTTCATGCGTCCGCTCGCAATGCCGAGGTTCATAAGCCGCTCAAATCAGTGGATAGTGGTCAACTATACAATGCTGTTTATCCTCGTGTCAAGCAGCATGAGCCTTTATACTTTGCCGCCGTTCGACTTCCGTCCGTACCACATCGGGGCCAATATCCGGAAGGGAATGGAAATCCCCGAGGGGGCTAAGCAGCCACAGTTCGAGACGACGTTCATACTTGAAAAGGACGGACAGCGCAGGGAATTCACGCTCGACGACTATCCGGACTCCACCTGGACGTTCATCGACAGCAAGACCGTGCAGACAGAGGCGGGATATGTCCCTCCTATACATGACTTCTCGATACAGACGACCGACGGCAGCGAGGACATCACCGACAGCGTGCTCAACCATAAAGGTTACTCGTTCGTGTTAGTATCTCCTCATTTTGAGACGGCCAGCGATGCAAATTTCGGCGAGATAGACGCCATTTACGAGTATTCGCTTGACCACGGATATCCCTTCTATGCCTTAACGGCAAGCACGGATGAGGCAATAAACCATTGGCGCGACATAACCGGGGCGGAATATAATTTCTTCCTGACTGACGAGACGACACTCAAGACCGTCATAAGAAGTAATCCCGGCCTGCTGTTGCTCAAGGACGGAACGGTCATAGGGAAATGGAGCCATAACGACCTGCCCGGCCTTGACTATAAGTCGCCACGGCTGGAAGATACGGAATACGGACGCATGCCGGAGCACTCCGTAACGAGCAAGATATCCCAGATATTGCTGTGGTATATCCTTCCGCTCATGCTTCTTACGTTCGCTGACCGTACCTGGAAATTCAGCCAGTGGATAAGAAAAAAAGAACATTCAAACCGTATATATAAACTCTTAAAAAGGAAAAAGAACATGAGAAAGAAAATTGTAGCAGGTAACTGGAAAATGAACATGAACCTGCAGGACGGTATCGCTCTTGCAAAAGAACTAAATGAGACTCTTACAAACGAGAAACCTAATTGCGGCGTTATCATCTGTACGCCGTTCATCCATCTTGCAAGCATTGCTCAGTTCCTCAACCAAGACGTTATCGGACTTGGCGCAGAGAACTGTGCCGACAAGGAAAAAGGCGCATATACGGGAGAGGTTTCTGCCGAGATGGTCAAGAGCACAGGTGCTCAGTACGTTATTCTTGGCCACTCAGAGCGCCGTGGTTACTACGCAGAGACTCCCGAGATACTGAAGGAGAAAGTACTTCTCGCGCTGAAGAATGGCCTGAAGGTAATCTTCTGTATCGGCGAGAGCCTTGAAGAAAGGGAGGCTGGCAAGCAGAACGAGGTCGTTAAGGCCGAGCTTGAGGGCAGCGTTTTCAACCTCACAGAGGAAGAATTCAAGAATATAATAATTGCTTATGAGCCAATTTGGGCTATCGGAACAGGCAAGACCGCAACGGCAGACCAGGCAGAGGAAATACATGCTTACATCCGTAGCATCATCGCTGAGAAATACGGACAGGCTGTTGCTGACGACACCACTATCCTTTACGGTGGCAGCTGCAAGGCAAGCAACGCTCCTGAACTGTTCGCTAAACCTGACATTGATGGTGGCCTTATCGGCGGCGCTTCTTTGAAGGCAGCTGACTTCATGGGTATCATCAACGCTTGGAAATAATAAGCTTATATCTGAAAGAGGGGAACGTGAGACCGTCAACAGGAGTCACGTCCCACTCTTTCTATTATGTTTATACATTAAGGACATTAAACAGATAATCATGAGACAATTCGCCGTAATAATGCTTCTGGCATGTGGTTTTGCCACCGAAGCCGGGGCTCAGTCATTCCTGAACGAATTAAGGGAGCGTAAATCAGGGCAAGGAACCGTGACCGTAACCCAAAGTCAAGACATCGACGAATTAGTCAACAACGCAAAACTCGCCATCCCGCAACAGTCGACGGCTCCCATGTCGCAGGGCGGCATACGGCCGTCTACACCTACAAAGCCGGAAAAACCGGACGAGGCTGTAAGCAAGACGGCCGATGAAAGTTCCGTAAGCAGCCGTCTGCCCGAGGCAAGGCATGAAGCGGAAGTGACGTCACCGAGCGTTAATACGTCGAAGAAAGTATTGCGAAATGCCCGTAAAATAACTGGATACCGTGTGCAGGCGTTCTCCGGAGGGAACTCGAGGGCTGACCGACAGAAGGCGGAAAGCATAGGCAACGCTATCAAGTCAAGATTTCCAGACCTGCCGATTTATGTACATTTTTATTCTCCGAGATGGATATGCCGTGTGGGAAACTTCCGCACTTACGGTGAGGCAAATGAAGTGTTGCAGGAAATCAAGAATATGGGGTACCGGCAGGCATGTATAGTAAAGGGCAAGATTACAGTCGCGTATTAACTTTCTTACGTTAGTGTGCCCTTTATGATGAACGGCGGATTGTGTGTATTGCCGGATTTGACAATATGCGGCGCCGTGTCAAAACATAGTGGCTTATAGAATAACAAACAAAGAACAAGATGAATCCCGAAACCGAATTCCGCGAAGGTCTTGACGACCTTGCGTCTCATTATAAAAGTATAATCGAACTGTTGGGTGAAGATACTGGCCGTGAAGGCTTACAAAAAACACCGATGCGAGTGGCTAAAGCCATGCAGATACTTACCCGTGGATACGGCCAGGACGCCCATAAAGTACTGCTTGATGCGCTGTTTGAGGAGAAATACAGCCAGATGGTAATAGTAAAGGACATTGATTTCTTTTCTCTTTGCGAGCACCACATGCTTCCGTTTTACGGTAAAGTGCATGTGGCTTACATACCCAATGGATATATTACAGGCTTGAGCAAGATTGCAAGAGTGGTTGATATTTTCAGCCATCGGCTACAGGTGCAGGAGCGCATGACCCTGCAAATAAAGGACTGTATACAGGAAACTCTTAAACCGTTGGGAGTCATGGTGGTTGTTGAGGCTAAGCATATGTGCATGCAAATGCGTGGCGTGGAAAAGCAGAATGCCATCACTACGACGAGTGATTTCTCCGGAGCGTTCAACCAGGCGAAGACCCGTGAGGAGTTTATGAACCTGCTGCACAGTGAGGTTAGGCACATATAGAAACAGGCAATCGGTAAATATTAAATATAAAAAAACATTTTTTTCGTCTTTTGATGCAAGTTTTTTGCCGACAGAGGTTTTAAATATATAGAAAATTTAATAAACACATAAAACAATGAAAAGATTTAACAAGTTATTCATTATTCTTTTGTGCTGCGTCGGCGCAATGTCAATAACATCGTGTATAAACAGCGATGACGATGGCGGAATTGACCCCGAAACTTATCGGGCGTATCTTACACAGATGGCAGGACCGTATAATGGTTTCAGCTCAGATTGGAGATACCAGAACAAAATCTATTTTTATAATGATACGATAACGGATAAGAACAATCCGTATAAGACTGATTCTGTCGAGAATATAAGCGGAACCGTTAGGACGGACTCTACGTTTACGATTTACAACGTGCCAGGACGAGTGCTTGCGAAGGCCATTCCCGACAGCCATAAAAGCCTGAAGGAGGCTATTGAGGCTGCCCCTGCCCAGACAATAGATGGAAGTTTCCTTCTTTATAATATCAGTTCTATTGTTTCTTTCTTCGCTTATCCCCAGTCAGTTGTCTATGATGAATTGACTTATGACGGAGAGACCCACAAGGACGTGACAATCGCTTTCTGGGGACCAACAGGCGGACAGTACGGATTCATCAACTCACATAAGATTATGCAGTTGAGCCTTGTGCCGGCAGCAATTTATGAGGGAAAGGATAATACCGTAACTAAGCTGGTTGATATTTGCAGCAACAGCAATATGACAGAGATTCAGAATGCGTCGCTGACGGTGCAGATTGCTGATTGACGGTTAAGCGGTAAAAGTCTTATAAGATACTGTATAAGCGCTCCATTGCTAAGTTCAATACTATGCAATGGAGCGCTTTTCTGTGCATATCTGTGACGATGTGTTATTCTTTTGCGTATTTTTTGTTTCGCGAATATAGGATTCGGCTTGACAATGTCACGTTAAAAAACTTCGTTTTTCTTGCCTTTGCGCTCACATTTTACTATATTTGCACATCATTTTACGCATTTTTTATAATAAAACAATACATCATGAAAAAAACAATCTTACTCTTTTTTGCTTTTCTCATGGCGCTATCCGTGCAGGCACAGAGCGTCGACGGCAGCTGGACGGGTAAGCTCAGCGTTGGCGGAACGCAGCTTACCATCGTGCTTAATATCACAAAAGGCGCCGACGGAAAGTTCGCGTGTACTCTCGACAGTCCTGACCAAGGGGTTAAAGGCATACACGCTGATATAACCGTTACCGACGGAACAAAGGTGAAAGTAAGCATTGCCAACCTCATGGCGACATACGAAGGCGAGGTGAGAGACGGTGAGATGAAGGGTACTTTCACGCAGGGCGGCATGCCGTTTACGCTCAACTTGAAACCCGGCACGGTGAAACTGAACCGCCCACAGACGCCTGTTGAGCCGTATCCTTACGCAACCAAGGACGTGAAAATAGACAACAAGGCCGACAACGTAAGTCTCGGGGCCACGCTGACCTATCCTTTAGGATACGAAAAGATGGATAAAAAGGATGTGCCCGTTGTCGTGATGGTGACCGGCAGCGGCCTGCAAAACCGTGACGAAGAGCTGTTCGGGCATAAACCTTTCCTTGTTTTGGCAGATTATCTGGCACGTAACGGCATAGCTACGTTGCGTTATGACGACCGAGGAAAGGACAAGTCTACCGGCAATCCGGCTACGGCCACGGTTGAAAGCAACATGCGCGACGCTTTGGCGGCTGTCGAGGCAGCGCGCGGTATGGACGAGTTCGGCAAGGTGGGAGTGCTCGGACATAGCGAAGGAGGTCTGATCGCGTTTATGCTCGGGGCGCAAGGCAAGGCCGACTTTATCGTCAGCATGGCAGGCCCGGGCGTCGGAGGAGACAGCATTTTGTTGACACAGAACCGTCGCATCTTAACCCAAAGCGGAATGCCAGCCGGCTTGGCGGACGGTTATTGCAAGGCTCTTAAAGGCATTTTGACCGCAATGGCAGGCACGGAAAGCATTTCTGACCCGAACGCTAAGGCGCAGGAGATAGTCAAGCAGACCGGCGTCAATCTGCCGGCACCTGCCGTGGCAAACCTCGCGAAGGTAATTGAAAGTGGCACGCCGTGGCTTAAATCATTCATTTCTTACGACCCTACGGGCGACATAAAGGCGCAGAAATGCCCCGTGATGGCCGTCAACGGCTCGAAGGACATGCAGGTAATTGCCGACGAAAACCTGTCGGCAATACGTGGCCTGCTGCCCGCAAACAAGATGAACGTAGTAAAGGAGTATGACGGACTGAACCATCTTTTCCAGCATTGTACCACCGGAATGGTGACCGAATATAACCAGATAGAGGAGACTATGTCGCCCGAAGTGATGCAGGATATAGCCGGATGGATAAACAAGGTTAAGTAGCAGTAGGACAAGCTGCGGCATACGGTTTTCTGAATCATATTTCACGGTAACGCAGAAAGTGGCCTTTCGGCTTGCGAAAGGCCACCTTTTACATTCTCAAAGACGGTCTTTCGCGACGCGAAGGGCCGTCTTTTGTGTGTAAACAGATAATGTATTGATTATCAGAAAGTTATAAATGTATCAAAATTTAGGGGTAAACAGCTGTCAGGGTTGTTGTCATAGTGTGTCCTCATACTCACGGATTACGAGCTTGCGGGGCAACGTTATCAGTTTAAGACGCTTGAACCACACGCGCGACGAGCTGTTGAAGTGGCGCGTGGTATGGCTGCTTATCATGTAATAATTCAACGTGTACTCGTCTACAAGGTCGGCAAACGCGGCCTTGATGCGCGAGCATTTCTCGTTGATAGCATTGTCTATGGGATTGGTCAGGCGGCTTACGGTATCGTCGATTTTGGCCGTATCAATCATCGGTGCCACCATCTTGTACAGCCGGCGCAGCTCTTCGCGATGGTCGCCAAGGTCTTTAAACTCGATACCTTCATCATGGTTGAGGAACAATATGTACAGCGCCTTGTGCACGGGAGTGAGCGTTACCTCCTTGTTATAGTCAGCGAGGATGAAGCGGAAGTTTTTTGTTATGACGAGCCGGCTCAGCTTTGCTCGGGCCGCTTCTATGCGCAGCTGCTCCACTACGGGCACGCTTATGGCCTTTAACATAAGGTCATAGCGTCCGGTCTGTTGCAACAGCTTTACCAGTCTGCCCAGTTCTTGTGCCAGTTCTTCCGCCGTACGGTTGCTCTCGTCCATGGTTTCCATGATGCAAAAATACTCCAATATTCATGAAAAACGCTAATGTCGGCGCGTGAATTTTCGTCCGCAAGCCTTGCAGAGGTATTGTTGTAAATGGAAAGTTGGTTATCTTTGCAACATAAAATGTAAATGAACATCCGCAGGCTGCTGTTCATTGAGAAGTTAAAGAATTAAAAGAAGTTAAAGAAGTTATAGCCGATAGCTTTGCTAAATGAAAGGTTGGCAATGGGCAATGAATAGTCAACAGGTCATTTGGCTATAACTTCTAACGAAGCGGAGCGACGTGATAACTTCTATAAATTCTCTAAATTCATGAATTCAAGCCTATCGGGATTTTACACAAAACGTAATGAACATGGAAGCAAGAAGCCACGGCGTGATAGATTTCGGGGCGCCGGTAGACATGACCAAGCATATCATCAAGGTAATAGGTGTTGGCGGTGGAGGCTGCAACGCCGTAAAAAATATGTACCAGGAGGGCATACGCGACGTGACGTTCGCCGTATGCAACACCGACAGCCAGGCGCTTGTCAAGTCGCCCGTTCCCGTCAAGGTGCTCCTCGGCGAGGAAGGACTCGGCGTAGGAGGAGTGCCCGAACAGGGACGCAAGGAGGCCGAGTCGAGCATAGAGGCGCTAAGTTCGCTGCTTTCAGACAATACCAAGATGGTGTTCATCACTGCCGGAATGGGCGGCGGTACGGGCACGGGCGCCGCCCCGGTGGTGGCAAACATTGCCAAGCAAATGGGCATGCTGACTATCGGAGTGGTAACCATTCCGTTCTACTTCGAGAAGGAAAAGAAAATCATCAAGGCGTTGAAGGGCGTCGAGGAAATGCGCAAGAACGTAGACGCTCTGCTCATTGTGAACAACGAACGGTTGTGCGACATATACTCTAACACGCGCATACCCGTGAAAGAGGCATTCAAACGGGCCGACGAAATACTGAGCAACGCCGTCAAGAGCATATCTGAACTGATAACCATCGAGGGTGATATCAACCTTGACTTCCGTGACGTTGAGTCGACAATGAAGAGCGGCGGCGGTGCCATCATGGCCATAGGGCGTGCCGGCGGGGAACACCGTGTGGAGAAAGCCATCATCAACGCGCTTGACTCTCCGTTGCTTTACGGCAGCGATATAAGCCGGGCTAAGCGCATACTGTTCAACATCTACACCAGTACCGACTGCCCCTTGTTTGTTGACGAGCTGCAGGAGATTGACGCCTTCATGGACGAACTGTCACCGCAAATTGACGTTATATGGGGCGTTTCAGAAGATAATACCTTAGACAGCGACGCCAAGATAGCCATCCTTGCGACAGGTCTTGACGACGACAGCGACGACTTCAGACGCATGGACAACGACTTTGCCGACAACGATACGGATTATTACCGAGCCCTGATAAAGAAACTTTATTCGCCTGCCGACGTCAAGGCTAACACCACCCGGCAAGACCCGGCTGACATTCCGATAACCGTTAGCGGCGGCACCGGCGACAAACCAGCAACCAGCGACACGCCGTCAGGCGGGGGCGATACCGTCACTGAACCTTCTGACGACATCCCGACGGACGACACCGGCACGCAACATAAACCTGTAATGCCCCTTGTTGACCGCTTGAGAAAGATCTGGAACGATATTCTTAAGGAATGAATGTAAAAGGTGAGAAAGTGAGATGGTGAGAAGGTGAGA
>NZ_JACJJG010000104.1 GCF_016899855.1 Marseilla massiliensis | reverse complement strand
TTAAGAATTAAGAGTTAAGAATTAAGAAAATTACCATCGAGGCATATTATATTAATTATCTTAACGCTGACTTTCAGTTCTTAGTTCTTAATTTCCCGATGCATATTTTCTTAATTCTTAACTCTTAATTCTTAACTTTTTAAACGCTCACCTGTCCCGATATATGCGGCCATGGGTCATAGTTTTCTAATTTGAAGTCCTCATACTTGAAGTCGAAGATGTCCTTGACGTCGGGATTGATTGTCATTGTCGGCAGGGGGCGAGGCTCGCGGGTGAGCTGTAGTTTCACCTGTTCTACGTGGTTAAGGTAGATGTGTGTGTCGCCCGTAGTGTGTATGAAGTCGCCCGGTTTCAGTCCTGTCACCTGCGCCATCATCATCAACAGGAGCGCGTAAGACGCTATGTTGAACGGCACTCCGAGGAAAGTGTCGGCACTGCGTTGGTAAAGTTGCAGGCTCAGGCGGCCGTCTGCCACGTAGAACTGGAACAGGCAGTGGCACGGCGGCAGGTGCATCTCTTCTATTTCGGCCACGTTCCATGCGCTGACAATCATGCGGCGTGAGTCCGGCGTGTGCCTTATTTGCTCCACAACATTCTTTATCTGGTCAATGTGTCCACCGTTATAGTCAGGCCACGAACGCCATTGGTGGCCGTACACGGGGCCAAGCTCGCCGTTCTCGTCGGCCCATTCGTTCCATATCCGCACGCCGTTTTCCTGAAGGTATTTCACGTTTGTGTCACCTTTCAAGAACCAAAGCAGCTCGTAGATGATTGACTTCAGGTGGAGTTTCTTGGTAGTAAGCAACGGGAAACCGTCCTCCAGGTTAAAGCGCATCTGGTTTCCGAAAATGCTGATTGTGCCCGTTCCGGTGCGGTCGTGCTTCTTTACGCCTTCCGTCATTATGCGGTTAAGCAGGTCGAGATATTGTTTCATTGTCAGTTTATTTATTGGGTAATAGGCCAAATAAGCCTTATGGGCCGAATAGGAAATTTGAATTATAGGAATATTTCTTAGCTTTTAGTTCTTAACTCTTAATATCCCAAAGGCATATTTTCTTAATTCTTAACTCTTAATTCTTAATTATCACATTGTTTTTCCCCTCTGGTATATGGGTGCTTTTTATCTTCCATTCGGCTGGGTAGAGGTTGTTCGCCCTGTTGCCGATGTTCTTCATAAAGCCAAGCGGCACGTTCTGGTATGTCATTACGACATATCCGCGTGGGGTGTCGGGCGGCAATGTGACGGCTTCCTTGCGCAGATAGCTTATTGCCTGGGCGTAGTTTAGGCTGACGGAGGGGAATGCTTGGGCATTGAATGCCGTCGATAGTGCCAGCGCATGAGCCGGAACGATGTCCTTGCCCTTTATTTCGCCAAGCTCAACGCCGGCAGAAAGCACTTTGAGCAAGCGTGAGGCAAGGTCATACACGTCTTTCCACGCCTTGGGTATGGCGGTGAACGTATCGCCGTTTTCCGTTATCTCGTAATCGTCGGGCGACGTAAGCCAGCCCTTGTCAGGTTTTGCCGTGCTTTGTTTTTTGCCCCGTTCCCTGCCGTTCTTCTGCTTCTTTGTCTTCGGGCGGCCTTGTTCTGTTGCGCCGTCATCGGTTTTTCTCAGTACGGCCATGAACAAACCTTCGCCACGGGTGAGGCCGGGCAGGAAGCGGTAGACGGGTTTATCGAAGCCATTGAGCAGCGACCCGGTTATCTTCCAGTCGCCGTCGATGTCAACGGGCAGCACTTCCGCGCCTAATTCTTTACATATATAAGATACGTTATCCTCGTCTTCCTTAGTGTTGAACGTGCATGTAGAGTAAACCAGCAGACCTCCCGGGCGCAGGCATTGCCATGCTTCGGCCACGATTTCACGTTGCAGACGGCGGCATTTCTCCACGTTCTGCGGGCTCCATTCGTTTATTGCTACAGGGTCTTTGCGGAACATTCCCTCACCCGAGCATGGCACGTCGGTAAGTATTATGTCAAACATCAGGCCGCTGCGGCTTATCTCCTGCGGGTAGTTATTTGTCACGATGACGTCTGGATGGCCGAACTTCTGTATGTTTTCCGCCAGTATCTGCGCACGGGTACGCATCGGTTCGTTGCTTACGAGCAGGCTTCCGGCAGGCAGGGCGGCGCGCGCCACGGTCGACTTGCCACCCGGAGCGGCGCACATATCGAGCATTCTGACGGCCCCGCCGGTAACGTATTGGCGCAACACGAGGTCGAGAAACATCGACGAAGCCTCCTGAACGTAATACATGCCGGCGTGGAGCATGGGGTCGAACGTGAAGTTTGGCCTTGAGTTTAGGTAGTATCCGCTGCTACACCATGCCACACAGTCCGTGGCGTCAACCGCCGTCCACATGCCTTCACGGCATTTCCACGGGTTCAGGCGTATGCTTACCGGGGCCTCGGAGCAGAGTCCTTGCGCCAGCAAAGTCCAAAGTTCGTCGCCCATAGTGGCTTTTGCCTGGGTAATGAAGTCGTCGGGCAGTGTCATCGTATAATGTGATAATACATGGTTTGCAAAGTTACTAAATATTTTAAAGTTTTTAGATAAAATGTTGTATGATTAACTATATTAACCTAACTTTGCAGTCAAAAAGGTCGTAATTTGTCCTTTTTGGATAAAAACGCAACCTTATTGTTTACATAATTTAGCATTTTCAAGGTGTGAAAATATATAACATCAATAACAAATAAACATTTATCATGAACTTAAAACATCTTATTTTACCCCTGGCAATGGTATTCACGGCGTTGAACGTCAATGCCCAGGAAGAGGACAAAAACATGTTCAACCATCTTTCCGTAGGTGTTACGGCCGGTACTCCCGGTATCGGTTTCGACGTAGCTGCGCCCATCGGCAATTATGTACAGGTACGTGCTGGACTGGCATTTATGCCGTCAATCAAGTTCGGAACCGACCTCGACATTAACGAGATGCCCGACGTCAGCGGTTATGATATACCCGAAACGATGGAGGTTGAGGCTAAGGTAGGCTTTACCAACGGTAAGCTGCTCTTCGACGTGTTCCCCTTCAAGAAGAGCTCGTTCCATATTACGGCCGGTGCCTACTTCGGTTCGTCTGCCATCATCAAGGCTTACAACAAGGAGGACGGACTGCTCATGGACATTACGAGGTACAACAACGCCAATCCGGACAACATGATAGGTTACGAGTTGGGTGACTATCTGCTTACGCCTGACGAGAACGGTAACGTCAGCGCAGAGATAAAGACGGCGTCGTTCAAGCCGTACATCGGCCTCGGTTTTGGCCGTGCGGTGCCCAAGAAGCGTATAGGCTTCATGTTCGAGGCCGGCGTACAGTTCTGGGGTTCACCCAAGTTGTATTGTAACGGCGACGAACTTACCGAAGAAGACTTTGACGGCGAGGACGGCGGACTTATGAAGACGCTCAGCAAAATCACCGTATATCCGGTAATAAACTTCCGCCTTTGCGGTAGAATACTTTAACATTTGCCGACAGGGTGCATGCTGTAGTGCAACCCGTTGATAATCAGGCGTATTGCAAAAGGCCGTCTTTCGCTCGACGAAAGACGGCCTTTTGCATTCCGATTGACGGTCTTTCACGACACAAAAGGCCGTCAATCGGAAAACCGTTCCAACTGTCTCGTGTTCGCGATTATTGCATTTGGACAACTTGTTTTTCGAAAAATTTGTGTATTTTTGCACTATGTAACAATATTGAACAGCAAGTGTTTCAATTATAACCAAGGTGAAACGTGCCGCAAGCAGGCTTTAAGCCTCGCTTTGCCAGCCGCCTTGCCTGTTGCCGTTATGCCGCTATGAATATTCTGAAGACCGTCATCGTGCTCGTGGCCGTTGCCGTATCGGCGCCATTGCCAGCGTTTCCCGCCGGCAAGTGGGACGGCATGTACCGTGAGGCCAAGGCTATGTTCGACGGAAAGAAGACGGCCGAGGCCCTTATATGCTTCAACAGGCTCGTTGACGTTCTTGAGTCGCCGTACTCAAAGCTTGCGCACAGTGACTCCGTCCTGTTGATGAACGCCTATACGTACAGCGGTCGCAGCAATGTCATATTAGGCAATAAGGCCGCGGCGATGAAGTGTTACAAGGCCGCGGCAGGCATTGCGGAACGGCTTGGCGACAGGCCGCAGCTGGGCCGGCTGTACAACAACCTTTTCGCCATTTATTACTCGTCGCGCGAATTCGACTCTGCGTCAGGACTGCTCGACATGTCGCTTGAACTCTGCAAGGAGGCCGGCGACTCGGCCGGGATGCGCAACATATACAACAACAAGGGGCTTGTGGCGTTGGAACAAGCCGACTATGAAGCTGCTTTCGGCTACATGCAGCGTGCCCTTGGCTACGCTCCAAAGCACGACAGGCAGGCCGTTGCGCCGATATATACCAACATGGCCGAGGCTTATTTCCGCCAAGGCCGCTATCAGGAGGCTGAGCGTATGCTCGGCGAGGCCGTGAGTATAGGCGGAGAAAAGGCCGACACGCCGGAGAAACTCCAGGCTTGGCTGAACATGGCTCTTGTGAAGACAATGCTCGGCAAGCATAGGGAAGCGGCGCGGATGGAGAAAAACATATACTCAGCACTCGACGGAATGCCGCTCCCCGTAAGGGTGAACTCGTACAGGCAGCTGGCTGAAATAAATTTCATCTCTGGCGACTCGCTCGCCGGACTGCGTGACATCCTGACGCATGAGCAACTTGCCGACTCTATGGAAAACGGCAAGGACGAGGCTTACTTGCAGGAACTTCTTGTAGAATATGATTCCGAACGCCTGAGACAGAGCAACAGCATATTGCGTCAGAACGTGCGGATGCGCGGCTATATGCTGTATGGCAGCGTCGTCTTTGCCGTGCTTTTACTGCTTATGCTCGCCCTTCTGTTCTGGAAGATGAGGAACGACCGCCGGAAAAACGCCCTCATCAACGAGCAGCGAAGGCGCCTGCAGCGTTACGAAAAGGAAGAACACGAACGGCAGCAGCGCGAGCTTTCGCTTGAGATTGACCACAAGAACCGCCAGCTTACGTCTTACAGTATGGAGCTGATATCCGTGAACGAGTATCACAGGAAACTTGAGGAGGAACTGCAAAGTGTGCGTGACGTGGTGAAAACGGGCAACACCGACGAAGCCGAACATGGCTTCTCGGACATTATCCGTGGCCTGCGCCATTTCAGTACAACGCAAGTGAGCGAGGAGTTCCGCGTGTTTTTCGAGAAGGTACATCCCCATTTCGTCAGCAAACTGTCATCAGTACACCCAAATTTGAGCAGTAACGACCTGCGCCTGTGTACGTATCTATACCTTAACATGTCAACAAAGGAAATTGCCGCGCTGACCTGCCGCGAGGTGAGAAGCGTGGAATCGTCGCGCAACAGATTGCGCAAGAAACTTGAGCTTGGTGCCGGTGAAGACATCACAAAGTACCTAAAATCACTTGTTTGACATCCAGCGGCATGGTTTTTAGATGTTTGCCGTAGTATTGCCGTAGTACTTAATACTTGCTTTTTGACGGAAAATGTTTTATTTTGCAGCGTATTCAGCCATTTAAGCGGCAAAAAGTAACAAAACATTTAAAAACAAAGTTGTTATGAAAAGATTTACATTAGTTATCTTAACCCTGCTTTCATGTACGGCTTTTGCGGTCGCCCAGACCAAGACAATCAACGTTGAAAGACCCGGCACACTGTGTGATTTGCTTACGGAAGAGGAACTGGCTACGGTAAGGGAACTGACAGTAACGGGCACTGTTAATTATGAGGATATGCCCATAATACGCGCGATGTGCGGCTATGACGGCGACAACAACACTACGGGAGTGTGCGAGAAGCTCGACCTTTCAGGTGCTACGGTGATAACGTTGGACGACTATGGCTCCGACCTTGTTAATGCCATAGGCATAAACGAGCTGGCCAACTGCGCCACGCTGAAGACGCTTGTGCTGCCCGACAACCTGCGTTACTACCAGAGCAGGGGGCTTGCATATAACAGCAACCTTGCCGAAATAACAATATCTGACGACAACCAGTACTTCACCGCGGAAGGATGCGCGCTGTACAATAAGGACAAAAGTGTGCTTTGCGTGCTCTCTGCGGCGGCCGAGGGTACGTTTGTCATACCGTCAAACCTTACCGATGCTTATCCGTCGGCTTTCCTCGGGTGCGACAAGGTTACGGCTTATGAGGTGGAAGAGGGCAACACTGTGTTCTCTTCGGCCGACGGTGCGCTCGTCAAGGGTGACGAATTGTATCTTGTACCAGGAGGCGTTACCGGTATTCTGAACATCCCCGAGGGCGTGACAAGCATTTCGGCTAACGCTTTCAGTGGTTCGCAGGTCGAGGGAGTGGGCATTCCCTCTACGCTGACGGCGGTGGGGCAATCTGACTTCTCGGGAGCGGAGAACTTGGTGAGGTTCACCGTGGCCGACGCCAACCCTCACTACTTAGTGGTAGGCGAGAGCTTTCTTGTAAATAAGGACGACCCACGCATACTTCTCCTCGGCGCTCCCGGACTGTCGGGCGAGGTTACTTTGCCCGAAGGGATAACTGGCGTAAACAATTACGCCTGCTCGCAGTGCAGCAAGATTGAGAGGCTTATCGTGCCCGAAGGTGTGACCGACATATACGACTTTGCATTCGGAAGCTGCACCGGTCTGACATATCTTTCGCTGCCAAGTACGCTGAAAACCATGACCCACCAGTGTTTTATAAACTGCAGGAATCTGCTTGACGTGTACATATACGCCACGGAAGTGCCGCAGTCAAATGGTTCGGTGTCGTTCTACGGAGGAGCCAAAGGCTGCACGCTTTGGGTGCCTGAGGGAACGCTTGAGGCATACAAGGCCGACAGGGGGTGCGGCTTCATGTGGTTTGCCTTGCAGACCGGCAACAGCATAAAGGAGATGATATCATCAGGCATCGGCGCTGTTGAGGCAGGCCGCGGCAGCGTTGAGGAGACGGAAAGGTACACACTTGACGGCCGCAGGATTGAAAAGCCTGTGCGCGGAGTGAACATTGTGCGTTTCAGTGACGGCTCCACGCGCAAGGAAATGGTGAAATAACCGGCTTGTTTGATTGCAGCTGAATACATGACAGACTAACAGTCTGTAAGTGGTTGATAATCAGGCGTATTGTAAAAGGCCGTCTTTCGTCGAGCGAAAGACGGCCTTTTACATTCTGATTGACGGTCTTTCACGACATAAAAGGCCGTCAATCGGGATATCGAGGATATAACGTGGTATTATATGAGGCGGCATGGCTTCTTGTTGGCTGGCCGGTATTGTCCGTATGTAATCACGCATGAAATTGGGTGAACAGCTCTTTTGACGGTCTGCCAGTTATATAATGGTGAATGCTTGACTGTCGTTCGGTTTGCCGCCGTAATAAGATTGATGGTTTCTTGGAGTGTAAATAAACGTTAAATGCAGAATTTTTTATGTCTGGATGCAACTTTTTCCATACATACAACGTCTAACGTACAGAAACAAAAAACAGCGAAGATATGAAAAAGCTACTTCTTACCATCATGATGGCGGCGGTTATCGGTACGCCCGCCATTGCCCAAGCACCACGCAACGGGCACGCCACGCCTGCGGCACAGACGACGGCACAAACCGACACAGCAGGCATAGAGGCATACTCTGACACAACTATGGTGAGCCAGGCTGACACGTCGGCCTCACCCTCTCAGAACGTTTACGACAAGGACAACTTTATAAAAAATTTTTCATTAGACGATGTTGACGACCCGTTTAACCTCATTGCCTATCTTACTACGATAGGCGTTGGCGGCGTCATCGTGGCCGTATTCTTCGTCATATTGTGCTTGCTTACGGTATTCTCGCCGGTTATACTGATAGTGGTGGTGCTCTATATGGTGTTCAGGCGCAAGAAGGAGCGTTACCGCATAATAGAGAAAGCCATGGAAACCGGGAAACCCATACCCGACGAACTTCGCCGCACGGAGACAATGAGCCCTGACATGCTTTGGCGCAAGGGCATTAGGAACGCCTCGATAGGTCTCGGTATTGTGGCACTTGCGCTGTGCAAGGGCTCTAATTTCATCGGGGGAGTGGGCCTCATCATATTGTTCTACGGCGTGGGGCAGGCCGTGATAGCGCGCACCACGGGCAAGAAAGACGACAGGAAGGATGATGACGGCATAGAGGAATTGTAGTATCCGGAGTGGCCGCGGACTAAGGTTTACAATACGGTTTTATCAGTAAATGAAAGTTTTTAACGACATATCGTTGGTTGCCAGGGTGGCGGCGTTTGACGACAAGCGGGCTTTCGACGCTATCGTCAGGAAGTACCAGGAGTCGGTACGCCGCTTCTTCATGACGCAGACGCTTGGCGACGAGGCCCTCAGCGACGACCTGGCGCAGGAGACTTTCATAAAGGCCTATACCCACATAGGGCACTTCCGCGGCCTGTCGGGCTTCTCTACATGGCTTTACCGCATTGCCTACAGGGTGCTGCTTGACGACGTCCGAGCCCGCAGACATACCGAGGACATCGACGGGAAAGTGGCCGACTGTGGTGTGAGCGCGCATGACGGCAGCCTGAAGATGGACATTTACCGTTGTATGCAGATGTTAAAGCCCGACGAACGTGCGTGTGTAACCCTGCAACTTGTCGAGGGACAGCCCATCGAACGTATCGCCGAGATAACAGGAATGCCCTCAGGCACGGTTAAGTCGCACCTGTCGAGAGGTAAATCAAAACTTGCAACATACTTAAAGGAGAACGGATATGGATGAGAAGAGGGACGAACTTCTGGTCAGGAAGTTTTTTGAGGAGAATAAAATAGAGATTCCCGACGCCGGTTTTTCGCGTCGGGTAATGCGGCGCCTGCCAGACCGCACGCGCCGCCTGAACCGCATCTGGACGGCAATATGCGTTGCCGTGGGGGTAGTAATGTGCGTGAAATTCGATTGGTTGTCATCACTTTCGGCGCAAGTCAAGAGCCTTGCAGACACCGTAATGTCAAATCATATTATCTCGGAGAATCCTATTCTGCTGCTCTTCGGGCTCCTGTTCGTCATCTTCTTGGGAGGATATAACCTGATAGCGGCGGAAAGATAGGAATGTTGGGAATTAAGAATTAAGAGTTAAGAATTAAGAAAATTAGCTTTGAGAAACTGAGAGTCAGGAATTAAGAAAATTACCAACAAAGCATATTTTCTTAATTCTTAACTCTTAATTCTTAATTTATTACGCTTTTATTTACTCAAACTCAAAGTACAGCTCTTCCTC
>NZ_JACJJG010000103.1 GCF_016899855.1 Marseilla massiliensis | reverse complement strand
CTGGAAACCCGGTCCTGCGACAATCAAGGGAAACTCGTCAGGGCGGCACAACTTCATGCGCCCAACGGCCGGCACGAGGATATCTGAATGGTATCTGTCGGGTAACGTTATGGAGGGTATGCCTGAACTGTCAGAGGATAATGTGAAGGGTGTTGAGGTTGACGGCGACGCCTCGAAGGTAAAGTTCGTTGACGAGTTCATCGTTCCCTCGAAGTTCTATCCTGACTACAAGTTCGACGTTACGGCATACACCATGAAGGATAAGCTCGAGAGTGCCGAGGACGCTTACCGGACAGTGTTGGCCAATGTTGGCACTATCAACCGCGACGCGATAGAGAAGCGTATCATACGCGAGGCCACCGAAGGCACCGCTACGTATGGTGGCAGCTGGCAGAATAACGGCAAGTATGGAATAATTGACGACCAGACTGACGCTGAGATGGTTAAGCAGGAAAACGGTTTCTCGATATTCCCTGACGCTCCGGAGCCTATTTACCGTGATGAGAACTTTGATTCTGACGGCGACGGAATGCCGGATGAGTGGGAGACGGCCAACGGTTTCGACCCCGCCGACGCTTCCGACGGCAATTATATCAACGCCGAAGGCTACACTGCGCTGGAGAAATACCTCGCAAGTCTTATGGGCGAGGAAATCAAAGGAGAGTTCGGCACGTCCACTTCGATACGCACCGAGCATGCCGTTAAGTTCGATATAAGCGTAGAAGGTTCTGTAATCAAGGTGACGAGCGAGGCCGACGTATGCGGAATGCATGTGTTTGACGACATGGGCAGGTGCCGTCTTACGTCAGCTTTGACCCGCGGCGAGAACACTATTGACGCCAGCACGTTAGGCAAGGGCGTGTTCATCGTGTGGGTGACCGACAAAGACGGTTACCGCAACGCAAAGAAAGTGATGTTAAACAAATAGTATAACCTAAAACGAAAAGACATGAAAAAATCTTTATTCACGGCAGCATTGCTGCTTACGGCGTGGTCATACGCCGGGGCGAGCGTCAATACTGACGCCGCAAAAGACAACTACACGGAAACCCAGTGGGAACATTACGCTGCGGCGGAGTTTGCCGGTGGTACGGGAAATAAAGACGATCCCTACCTTATCGCAACTCCGGAGCAGTTCGCAAAGCTGGCAGTCGAGATAGAGAACCTGGCTGCCGACGACAACAACTGGGACAATATGTTCACCGACGGAGTGTATTTCCTCCAGACTGCCGACCTCGTTTTCAACAATGACGTCATGGGCAAGACTTCGTGGGATGAGTACGGAGACCAGAGCGGCATTGATGCTACAGGATTGAGGACATTCGGCGGCATAGGCTATCAGGCTGGAGAGTATGACTATCAGCGTTTCTCGGGTTACTATGACGGTGGAGGCCATTCTATCAAAGGTGTCTACCTGAAAGGCGAGAAGTCGTCTACAGGACTGTTCAACTTTACCGAAGGTGGCGAGATAAAGAACCTCGTCGTAGAGGATACGTATATGTCGGGTAACGCCAACGTAGGCCTTATCGTCGGCACGGCCGACGGAACCACCGTCATCAACTGCCAGACGAGCGGCACTATCTATTGCGGCGGCTCTTACCATGCAGGATTAGTAGGTACGCTTACCGGAGGCGGCAAGGTGCTTAACTGCGTTACGTATGCGTGGACATGGGGAAAGAACAACATCGCGGGCCTTGTAGGTTCTGGCCGCAACACCTCGCTTATCCAGAACTGCTACTTCGGCGGATGGCTCGGAGGCGTAGGCTCCAACCTGGCTTCATTCAAGTGGTGGGGCGCAGTGTGTCCTGAACTGGGCAAGTCTGAACTTACCACGACCATACCTGACCCCGAAGACCCGACGGGCGAGGGCGTTATAACGATATGCGAGAACCCCAGCAAGGCTGTAGACTGCTTCTGGACTGACACCTGCACCGTGCGCCACAAGAGGCTGAACCCGATAAAATGGCTGCCCGCCGAGGCTTACAACGAGAAGTCAAACTGCGACTACGGCGTGTTCGAGAACTGCAAGAAAGTTGCCTTGGCTGAAGTTTCAACCATAGTTGACGAACTGAACAAGAAAGCTCAGGAAATCGACGGCGCATGCCAGTGGGAAGTAGGAGAGGACGGTCTGCCGTCACTTGTGTTCGAAACGAGCACCGGCATAGGCTCGATTACGGTTGAAGGAGACGCCGACGGAGTGTATGACGTGTTTGACGTGACCGGAAAGCTCGTCATGAAGGGCGCCCGCGGCACGGCAGACCTTGACCGTCTGGCCCGTGGCGTGTACATCATGAACGGCAAGAAATACGTGATTAAATAACGTACTGATATCCAATGAGTTATAAGAGGCCGTCTTTTGGTCTGCAAAAGACGGCCTCTTAGCGTGCGGAAGGTGGCCTTTTGGAAGCTAAAAGGCCACCTTTTATAAAACATATCATAACATGGAAAACATAAGGATTTCATTGCTTGCGGCGGCAATGGCTCTGCCGCTGTGTGCCGCTGCCCAGCATGGGCTTGCGGGATTTGCCACGTATGCCGACTTCGGACTTGACGGAACGACGGGCGGAGGGGACGGACAGGTGGTCCGGGTGAGCACCCGCGCCGAGCTTGAGCGCTACGCCAGAGGCTCCGAGCCGTACGTAATAATAATTGAAAACGACCTTGAAGGCGGTGGGCTTAACGACCAGAAGGACTACGTGTCGATAGGCAGCAACAAGACGATAGTGGGCGCCGGCGACGGAGTGACGCTTAACGGTCTCGGCTTCGACGCCAACGGCCAGAGCAACATCATTGTGCGCAACCTGGCGGTAAGGAAGGCCAAGCCCGACGGAATGGCTTTCCGCGACTGCCACCACGTGTGGATTGACCACTGCGACCTGTCCGAATGCGACGACGGAGCGCTCGACTTTACCATCGGCTCGAGCTACATGACGGTGTCGTGGACGAGATTCCACGACCACGACAAGGTGTCGGTGTGCAACTCTGGCACGCAACACTACGAGGACTACGGCCGCCAGCGCGTGACGTACCACCACTGCCGCTTCGAGAACACCACGCAGCGCAACCCGCGGATAGGCTACGGTCTGGGGCACGTCTTCAACAACTATTACACCCGTAACAGCTCGTATTGCGTGGGATACCATACGCGCGCCAAGGTGATAGTTGAGAACTGCTACTTCGAGAACACCAATACGCCATTTGAACAGATGTATTCCGACGACCCCATGACGGCCAGTTATGCCGACGTTCTGTCGCTCGGCAACAAGTTTACGGGCGTAAACGGCAACACCAAGGATACGGGCACGGGGTTCGATACGGACATGTATTACGACTATAAGTTCGCGCTTGACGACGTTGCCGACGTGCCCGGGCTTGACGGGAAGGTAGGCCCCGTGGCAGGAATAGAGGACGCCCCGGTGCCGTTTCCCGGCGACGGAGCTATAGGAATAGACGCCGGCGTGACGCCATGGTGTGGCAATACGGCTTCAGCCGATACTTACCGCTACTTCATCGGAACTACGGAGGACGGCATGGCCGAGCTTGACACCGCCACGTTTGACATGCAACCCGGCACCACCTATTACTGGAAGGCCGTGGGCACGACCGCTGACGGCACCGCTATGGAGAGCGAGACATTCCGCTTTACCACGGCGCAGGCCAAGCCCACATGGCCCGTTCCGGCCGACGGCGAGCTGCATGCCGAGCTGCGTGAGGTGGCGCAGGAGCGTGCCGCGTGCGTTCCCGCAAGCCTGCGTTGGCACCGCGCCTTCGGCACGGAATATTATAAGGTGTATCTGAGTGACGACGAGCAGATTGACGAGAGCGACCTTATCGGCGAGACTGAGGCCACTGAGATAAGGCCCGAAGCGCTGAAGTACGGCACGAAATACTACTGGAGGGTTGACGCTGTGGCTGCCGACGGCACCGTCACCACGGGCGACGTGTGGAGCTTCGGGTCAGACATCAGGCTCGTGACCGAGGGCCGTACCGAGATGGAGCACGCCGTGCTGTCGGGTCGAGTGTTCAAGGAAGTTGAAAACGGAGTGTACTTCAAGGCATCGAACGACACCGTAACGGTAGGCGAAGCCGGGCCGGGCTGTATGACGGTAACGTGGAACGGCATGCCCGCGGCATACGACATAACGACCACTTACTTCGACGAGAATGACGGACAGGGATGGTACGGGCTGAGTGTCAACGACGAACGGATAGACCAATGGACGGCATCGGCCAATAACGAGAGACTGATGAAGCACCTGACCAAGGACGTGGCGCTGAATCCCGGTGATGAAATAAGGATAGACTTCTACACCGACAACAAGATGATGAACCGCACCGACTGCATCGACATAGCCGAGGCGGCCGGAGCGTCGGGCATTACGGAGACTGCTGCCGGCGACAGGCGTGAACCTGGACGGATATATACGGTCGACGGAATATATGTCGGGCGTGACATTAACCAGCTGACAAAGGGCGTTTATATCATTGACGGAAAGAAGTTCGTCAAAAGGTAACGAACGGACTTTAAGTGTACGGCCATGCGCCGTTTAGTTTTTTTATCTACTATTTCTTGTTTCCTGACTTATTATTTATTAATTTTGCAGACTTGCAAAACATGTCCGTAAAACAATGGCGGACAAGTCAGGAAACGAGAAATGGATACAGTTAACAACAATAATAATGAGTTCGTAAGGCAGGTGGCCGAGCAGAAATACGAGTTCGGCTTTACTACCGACGTGCATACGGACATAATCGACGTAGGACTTAACGAGGACGTGGTGCGTCTCATCTCGGCAAAGAAAGGTGAGCCGGAGTGGCTGCTCGACTTCCGCCTTAAGGCCTTCAACTACTGGAAGACGCAGGAGCAGCCCACGTGGGGGCACGTTCATGTGCCCGACATCGACTATCAGGCGATATCCTACTATGCCGACCCTATGGCCAAGAAGAAGGACGAGGGCAAGAAGGAGATTGACCCTGAGCTGATGAAAACGTTTGACAAGCTGGGCATTCCGCTCGAGGAACGCCTCGCGCTGAGCGGTCAGACGGCCGTCGACGCGATAATGGACTCGGTGTCGGTGAAGACTACGTATAAGGAGAAACTGGCCGAGAAGGGTATCATATTCTGCTCGATAGGCGACGCGGTGAAGAAGCATCCCGACCTTGTGCGTGAGTATTTGGGCAGTGTTGTGCCGTACCGTGACAACTTCTTCGCCGCGCTTAACAGCGCCGTTTTCAGCGACGGCTCGTTCGTCTACATACCCAAGGGCGTGCGTAGTCCGATGGAGCTCAGTTCGTATTTCCGCATAAACGCGAGGAATACGGGGCAGTTCGAGCGTACGCTCATCATCGCCGAGGACGACAGCTACGTGTCTTACCTTGAAGGATGCACCGCTCCGATGCGCGACGAGAACCAGCTTCATGCCGCCATCGTCGAGATAATAGTGAAAGACAACGCCGAAGTGAAATACTCAACGGTGCAGAACTGGTATCCCGGCGACGAGCACGGGCGAGGTGGTGTGCTGAATCTCGTGACCAAACGCGGCGACCTGCGGGGCAATAACTCGAAGCTCTCGTGGACGCAGGTAGAGACGGGGTCGGCAATAACATGGAAGTATCCGTCGTGCATATTGCGCGGAGACAACTCGGTGGCGGAGTTTTATTCCGTGGCAGTGACCAACAATTATCAGGAAGCTGACACCGGAACGAAGATGATTCACTTGGGAAAGAACACCAAGAGTACCATCATAAGCAAGGGTATCAGTGCCGGACACAGCCAGAACTCTTACCGCGGACTGGTGCGCGTGTCGCCTAATGCCGACAATGCCCGCAACTATTCGTCGTGCGATTCGCTGCTGTTGGGCAGCGATTGCGGTGCCCACACGTTCCCGTATATGGACATACACAACGACTCGGCGATAGTGGAGCACGAGGCTACGACGAGCAAGATAAGCGAAGACCAGCTGTTCTACTGCAATCAGCGAGGCATACCTACAGAGCAGGCCGTGGGCCTTATCGTCAACGGATATGCCAAGGAGGTTTTGAACAAGCTGCCTATGGAGTTTGCCGTTGAGGCTCAGAAGCTGCTTAGCGTGTCGTTGGAAGGCACAGTGGGATAGTAATTCAAATTAAAAATTAAGAATTAAAAATTAAAAATTGGCGGGGTAGTGCCGTAGGGGTTTATCGGCTCGTCAACGATATATATAAAAATGTTGTTATGATGAATACAAGACCATTGATTGTTTTAGTCTTGCTGCTTTGTTTGTCAAGACTTGTGGCAAACGCTCAGGACGATGACTCGCGGCGATGGGCAATAGATTTCAGACTCAGTCCTGTAAAGCCGATTGTAACGCTCAACGAAACTCCTGACAAGTATTACGACCCGATAAAGACTGGAGGCGGTCCTAACTTCTCGGCTCACATAGAGTATTTCATTCCGCAGACAGGCTTCTCTGTTGTCGGCGGCTATGACCACGAAGTGATGGATTTCTACTCAGGCGACGTGTCGGCCGATCTGTCGCAGATTATGCTTGGCGGACGCTGGTATTTCCTGTCAAAGTCATGCGCGCTGCAGCCTTATCTCGGCGTAAGCACCTTCTGGAACGTTGCCGGGCGCAAGGATGCAGGCACAATGAGCATGTCGGGAATGTATGGCAGCTATGAGCGCAAGTACAGCGTGAGCAGCCCCGTGCTGAGTGTGGCGCCGGTGGTTGGCCTCGACATTTATATGTTCTCGTGCGTGGCTCTTGAGATAGACTACGGCTTCCGCATGGCTGTCGACGGACATACATCGTCGCAGACGACATTCGGAAAGGACACAACACCCTATGCAATGCGCTCGCCGATGCACCGCCACGCGCTGTCAGTGGGACTGAAAGTTACGTTCCCGTTCAAGTTCACAAGCAGTGACTTCGGCGGACTATTGGATTCTCTTTTAGATTTGAAATAAACAACTCAGGCAGGCGCAAGCCGTAAGGCCGGAATAAATTATAAATATGTTAGAAATAAAAGACTTACACGCCAAGATTGGCGACAAAGAAATATTGAAGGGCATCAATCTCACCATAAAGGACGGTGAGACGCATGCCATAATGGGACCTAATGGCTCGGGCAAGAGTACATTGAGCGCCGTGCTGGTTGGCAATCCGCTTTATGAAGTTACAGCAGGCTCTATAACCTTCAACGGCAAGAACCTGCTCGAGATGAAACCTGAGGACAGGGCACACGAAGGACTCTTCCTCTCGTTCCAGTATCCCGTGGAGATTCCGGGCGTGTCGATGACCAACTTCATGCGTGCCGCAATAAACGAGAAACGCAAGTATGAGGGCAAGGAGCCGCTCAACGCAGCCGACTTCCTGAAGCTGATGCGTGAGAAGAGAAAGATTGTTGAGCTTGACAGCAAGCTGTCCAACCGCTCTGTGAACGAAGGTTTCAGCGGCGGCGAGAAGAAGCGTAACGAGATTTTCCAGATGGCAATGCTCGAGCCAAAGCTCAGTATCCTGGACGAGACTGACTCTGGCCTCGACGTTGACGCGCTGCGCATTGTTGCCGAAGGCGTCAACAAGTTGCGCACACCGGAGTCGAGCTGTATCGTCATCACTCACTATGAGCGCCTGCTCGACATCATTAAGCCAGACATTGTTCACGTGCTCTACAAGGGACGCATCGTAAAGACCGCCGGTCCGGAGCTGTCTAAGGAAATCGAGGCACGAGGATACGACTGGATTAAAGAGGAAGTTGACGGCATTTAAGTAGTAAGGAGAGGAGAAGTAAAGGAGTAAGTAGATTTACATCACGGCTAAGTATATTGGTCTTATTCGGCTCATTTGCCTTATTTGTCAGATAGTCATTTGCTTTTAACTCCTTTAACTTCCTTAACTCCTTTAACTTCTAAAAATAAACAGAATGCAAAGTGAAAAACAATATATCGACCTCTACGGACAGTGCCGCGACATGCTGATGGGGCACAGCGCGGCGCCGATGAACGCCGTGCGTGACGCCGCTTTTGACGACTTCAAGCGTCTTGGCTTCCCCACGAAGAAGGTCGAACGATACAAATACACGGACATCCCGGCGCTGTTTGAGCCTGACTACGGGCTTAACCTGAACCGTCTGGAGATTCCGGTAGACCCGTATGAGGCGTTCCGTTGCGACGTTCCGAACCTCAGTACGTCGCTGTATTTTGTCCTTAATGACGGTTTTTACGATAAAGCCCTGCCTAAAGGACATCTTCTTCCGGACGGTGTTGTTGTATGTTCGTTGGCTAAATACGCCGCTGAACATCCCGACTTTGTGGCTAAGTATTATGCCAAGCTGGCCAAAACGGCTGATGACGGCATAACGGCTCTCAACACAATGCTGGCCGAGGACGGACTGCTTGTCTACGTGCCGAAGGGTGTTGTGGTGGATAGAGCAGTGCAGGTAATCAATATCCTGCGGTCGGATGTCGACCTGATGGTCAACCGCCGTGTGCTCATTGTTGTCGAGAAGAATGCCCAGATCAAGCTGCTCTTCTGCGACCATGCCGCCGACGACCGCCGTTTTCTTGCCACACAGGTAATAGAGGCGTATGTCGGCGACAACGCTTCGCTTGATCTTTACTGTCTGGAGGAAACCCACGTGAAGAACGTTCGTGTGAGCAATGTGTTCATCGAGCAGCAAAGGGACAGTCGTGTGAGCCACAACGTGATAACGTTGCATAATGGAATAACGCGCAACCGCACCGACCTTGTGTTCGCAGGGGAGGGCGCCGAGTGCGACCTTTACGGTTGCGTGATAGCCGACAAGCACCAGCACGTTGACAACAATACGCTCATTGACCATCGTGTAGGCCATTGTACAAGCCGCGAATTGTACAAATACGTGCTCGACGGCAACGCCGTGGGCGCTTTCGCAGGCCGTGTGTTGGTGCGCCACGGGGCTCAGAAGACGGTGTCGCAGGAGACCAACCAGAATCTTTGCGCCACAAAGGAAGCACGCATGTACACCCAGCCAATGCTCGAAATTTACGCTGACGACGTTAAGTGCGCACACGGAAGCACCGTCGGCCAGCTCAATGACGCCGCCTTGTTCTACATGCGTCAGCGTGGTATATCCGAGCGTGAAGCCAAGCTCCTGCTTGAATTCGCGTTCGTAAACGAGGTTATCGACGGCATAAAGCTTGACCCCCTGCGCGACCGTCTGCACTATCTCGTTGAAAAACGGTTCCGTGGTGAGCTGAACAAATGCGAGGGATGCAAACTTTGTAGATGATTTTCAAGGAGTTAAGGAGTTATGAAGTTAAGGAGTTAAGACAAATG
>NZ_JACJJG010000102.1 GCF_016899855.1 Marseilla massiliensis | reverse complement strand
TGGCCGATAGGCTGAAGGAGGATAGATAGTCTCTTTTCAGTAGTTAAGAAGTTAAAGGAGTAAAGGAGTTAAGACAACAGTTCCGTTGCTTATTTTATCAGACGATAAGCGGTCGGGCATTTGTCTTAACTCCTTTACTCCTTTAACTTCTTAACTCCTTTATGCATTCTTCCAGGTCATCCGCGACCTTTATTATATTCCTCCATTCTCCCCTTACCATTCCTTTGCCCTGGAGGTCGTCGAGAAGGGCTATCAGCTTATTCCAGAAACCGCCGGCGTTGAGCAGTATTATGGGCTTGTGGTGGTAGCCTATGGTGGCCGCCGCTGCCATCGTAAACACTTCGTCGAGCGTGCCGAGGCCGCCGGGCAGGGCTATTGCCGCGTCACATTGTCCTATCATGAGCTCTTTCCTGTCGCTCAGGTTGTCGCAAGGCATGCATACGTCCATGTTAGGGCTGGCCTTGCCGCCACGCTCAATGATGGTGGGAACTACGCCTATGGTGCGTCCGCCGGCCTCGCGTGCCGCCTTGGCTACACACTCCATGAGGCCGAGGTTGCAACCTCCGAATACTATAGTGTGGCCGTTTTGGCCGGCCCAGTGGCCCAATTCTTCAGTTATATTGAAATATTCAACTTCGATGTTCGAGTTGGCCGAGCAGAAAACAGCTATCTTCATGTTCTTTATTATTATGTTGTTAATGTAATTGTATGTTGCTGACTGACGTGCGCAAGTGTCTTGTCGCCCTGTTGGGCGGGGCGGATTAAGTGGCGCGTCGGCGTTTATGCCGACATCGGCTTCATTACTCTTGATTCTCTTCCGATGGCCGGCACCTTGATTTTTCACCACTCCCGAGGCTTTTTCGGGGGATTCCTATTTCCTTTACATAGTCCTCGAACTGGTCGCGGTCGCATGCCGCCCCGCTCTTTATCCGTGCCCGATAGTTGTAGATGGTGTTGACCGAGTAATGCAGGAACTCGGCTATCTTCGAGCTGTCGTCAATGCCGAGGCGTATCAGCGCGAATATGCGTATGTCGGTGTTAAGGCGTGACGTATCGGTAAGATGTATGCGGAATTCGGGCTTCAGCAGGCGGTTGAACTCGTCGACGAACGTCGGGAACAGCCTTATGAACGTAGAGTCGAAAATCTCGAACAGCTCTTTTTGTTCGCGGTTCCTGAAGTTGTAGGGTCTCATTATTTCGTAAAGCTCGTTGTAGCGCTTGTTTTTCAGCATGGATAAAGTCTCCTTGCGCATGCGGTCCATCTTGTCTATGTACGACGAGCATTGGCGCAGGAACAGCCCGATGTATTTCTCCTTCACCCTGTTGCTTTCGTCAAGGCCGGCAATGGCGTCGTTAAGTCGGTCGCCGGTTGCGGTGAGCTGTCGGTTGGTCTGGTCGAGATTGTCGAGCGTGGTCTTCATGTCGGCGTTCAAGTCGGTAAGCTGTCGGTTCTTGCGGCTTAGTTCGTTGCGGGCCGATGCGAGCCTCTTGCGCTGTTTGTTGACGTAGACAAGTATTGCGAACATAAGCAACGCGAGCAGGCTTATGGCGGCAAGCAGTATGCGGAGGTAGTGGTTGGTGCGTGTTATGGACGTGCGGTAAATGTCGTTGATGGCCGAGAATGCCGGCAGGATCTGTTCGCTTCTTACCCTTGTATGGAACCTGTCGGCGCATTTCCACGCGAAGTTGATGTAGTTGTATGCACGCTCCTTGTCGCCGGTACTGTAGAAATGGTTTGCAAGCTCCCACATCGACGCCTGGTCCATGGTGGCGTTGCGTACGTCGTACAGCGACGACATGGCCAGCCAGTAGGTCCACTCGTCCTCCTCGCCCAGCATTTTGCAGTCGAGAAAACGGTAGAAAGCGATGATTGCGAAGCCCTCGGGATTGTCGCCGTTGAGCTTCAGCCACTTGTCGTTATAGCGTAAGGCCGCGCGGTAGTCGCCGCGGTCGTACATCCGGTTTTCCATGGTCTGCAGGTATATTGGGCTGTTCTTGTCGGCTACGGCAAGCAGCGAGTCGGCGTAAAGCTCGGCTTTGGTCTCGTAGACTTGCTTCAGGCACTCTACCTTGGAATAGAATCCGAGCTGGTCGTATAGGTGATGCCAGGCCATGTAGTATTCTACGATGTTGTCTTGCCCGAGCGCGTTGCGGTCAACGGTGTTGAGCAGGTCGAGAGACTCTTTGTACATTCCTGACGTCGAGCATTGGAATGCCGCCAGTGCCCTGCACTTGTTGGCGGCGCCGGCGTTGCCTGTTTTGTCGGCTGATTTGATGGCCCTCTGGAGGTACACGAGGGCGGAGTCGTTGATGAACGCCCTGTAAGCTTCGTACAGCTTGAACTCTATGTCGTATCTGTCGGCGGCGCTGCGAGTCGCGCCGAGCTGCTTTTTCAGGCCGTTTATTTTGCTCTCGTGGCGCGCGATGTAAATATCCGACTCGGCGATGGCTTTGTCAAGACAGCGGTAGACGGAATCCGAACGGCTCCCGGCTGACGCATCCATCGCTGTGAACAGGGCCAGCGCAAGCAGCAACAATCCGTTGGCGTAATTATTGTTAGTGCCTGCTTGTGGCAGTTGCTTACGGTTTGTTACATATCGGAGGCTTTTCCTTACGGTTTCCGCTTGCTTCCGACAGGTCTGCAAAAGGTATCCTTTTATAGCGTGAAAGGTTACCTTTCGAAAGATGAAAAACCTTGTTTTGCAAGCTGAAAGGTCATCATTTGAAACTGTAACCATCGCCGTGCCACTCAAAACAGTTCCGCCAACGGGTCGTAAAAGTCTTTTTCCCATAATATCATTCAGTAATATCAGTCCGCTGAAAGCAACTGTTGCAAAATTAAAACAATATTGTGAAAACGCAAAATAATGGCCTTTGTTTTTCTTGAACGGCCGTATCGGCGCATTTATCCGGCATAAAAGTCAAATGTATTTACTTTCGTTTCGCTTACTCGAAATTTTGCATTATCTTTGCACAGAACATAAACCATTCATAGAAATGAAGATAGCTATTATCGGTTACGGCAAGATGGGCAAGATGATTGAGCAGATAGCCCGCGGCCGCGGCCATGAGATTGTATGCATAATCGACGTCGACAACCCGCAGGATTTCGACTCTCCCGAGTTCGCCTCGGCCGACGTTGCCATCGAGTTTACCAACCCTACGGCCGCCTACGGCAACTACCTCAAGGCTTTCGCCAAGGGAGTAAAGGTAGTTTCGGGCTCTACGGGCTGGATGAAAGACCACGGCGACGACGTGCGCCGCATGTGTAACGACGAGGGCAAGACGCTCTTCTGGGCGTCTAACTTCAGCGTTGGCGTAGCCATTTTCTCGGCCGTCAACCGCTATCTGGCCAAAATCATGAACGGATTTCCGCAGTATTCGGTCAGCATGGAGGAGACCCACCACATACACAAGCTTGACGCGCCGAGCGGCACGGCGATAACCCTGGCCGAGGAGATAGTCGACAACCTCGACCGCAAGACGGGCTGGGTAAAGGGCACACTGCTGTCTCCCGACGGCACGCTGACCGGCTCGGACAAGTGCGACGGCGACAAGATAGCCATAAACAGCGTGCGGCGTGACGAGGTGCCGGGCATACATACCGTGACGTACGACTCTGAGGCCGACTGCATAACGATAACCCATGACGCCCACTCGCGCAAGGGATTCGCCCTCGGCGCAGTCCTGGCGGCTGAGTACACGGCCACGCACAGCGGCCTGCTGACAATCAGCGATATGTTTAAGTTTTAAAGATTCAAGGGAGTTATAAAGAGTTAACGGGAGTTGTCGCCCGCTATACTCGCTGACTCCTTATAACTCCCGATATATATCCATACACAAGCATAATGGAAAAGAAACAACTTAACATGAAGAAACAATGGATTAAGTTCTCCGTTGTAACCGTTCTTTATCTCCTGTTCCTGCTTTGGGTGAAAAGCTGGTGGGGACTGCTTGTAGTCCCGTTCATATTCGACGTCTACATAACCAAGAAGATAAAGTGGCAGTGGTGGAAGAATTCCGAGCCGCCGGTGCGCTTCATCATGTCGTGGGTTGACGCCCTTGTGTTCGCTCTCGTGGCCGTATATTTCATCAACCTGTTCTTCTTCCAGAACTACGTAATACCCTCAAGCTCGCTCGAGAAGTCGTTGCTTACCGGCGACTACCTCTTCGTGAGCAAGGTAAGCTACGGCCCGCGCATACCCGAGACGCCGCTTACCATGCCGCTTACGCAGCATACCCTGCCCGTCATCAACTGCAAGTCGTATATCGAATGGCCGCAGTGGGACTACCGAAGGGTTAAGGGCCTCGGCCAGGTCGAGCTGAACGACATCGTGGTGTTCAACTATCCGGCAGGCGATACGCTCGTAAGCAACGAGCAGTACCAGGCCGCCGACTACTACCAGATGTGCTATTCGTTCGGCAGCCAGCTGCTGGCCTACCAGCCTGACTTCACCCGTATGACCCCGCAGGAGCAGTACGACTGGTTCGCAATGGTATATGCTACGGGACGTAAGTACATCATCGACAACCCGAGTACCTACGGAAAGGTGATGACCCGACCTGTAGACCGCCGCGAGAACTACGTGAAACGCTGCGTGGGACTGCCCGGACAGACCCTTCAAATCAAGAACCGTATAGTGTATCTTGACGGCAAGCCGAACAAGGAACCCGACAACGTGCAGTACACTTATTACGTTAAGCTGAACCAGCCCATCCCCGACGACCTGATGGAAGAGCTCGGAATAAGCATGGAAGACCTGACAAGCCTGAACCAAAGCGGCTACATGCCGTTGACGAAACGCGCCCACGACGCCCTCATGAGGCGTAAGGACATCGTGCAGAGTATCACTCTCAATACCGACACCATCACCGGAGACATTTATCCTTTGAACGCCGCCACGGGGTGGACACGCGATAATTACGGGCCGGTATGGATTCCGAAGAAGGGCGCGACGGTAAAACTCGACATGCAGAACATCGCCGTCTACGAGCGTCCTATACGTGTGTATGAAGGCAACGACCTGCAGGTGAAGGACGGAAAGATATTCATCAACGGCAAGCAGGCCGATAGATACACGTTCAAGATGGACTATTACTGGATGATGGGCGACAACCGCCACAACTCGGCAGACTCGCGTTATTGGGGCTTCGTGCCTGAAGACCACATCGTGGGCAAGCCCATCTTCATCTGGTGGAGCAGCGATCCCGACCGCGGCGGCTTCTCCGGCATACGCAGGAACAGGCTGTTCAGGCTGGTGGATAATATAAAGTGATGTGGGGTTATGCGGTTATGGGGTTATACGGTCTTACGGTTTCAATGCCTCATAACCGCATAAATATAGAATGGCTGCAAACACCTTAAACCCCCATAACCTCATAACCGTAAAACCGTAAAATGAAACATGCGCTCAAGTTTGTGATGGCGCTGACGGTCACAATCTTGCTGATGTTGGCTTTCCGCGCGCTGGTGTTCACTGTATATACGGTCAGGGGCACGGCCCTCGAGCCTTGCCTCGTTGACGGCGACCGTGTGCTGGTGAACCGGTGGAGCTATGGCTTGCGCACGGGTGACGGCCGGCTGTTCAGCTACGCGCGGTGGATAGGCGGCAGGGTGGGGCGCGGCGATCTCGTGGTGTTCAACAGTCCGGCCGATACGTTGAGGCCGGTGCACAGGCGGGAGACGCTGGCTTACTATTGCACGGGCGTGCCGGGAGACACCGTAACGGCGGAAAACGGACGCATAGTGGTGCCGGGCAAGAAAGTCGCAATAGGCGTAACGCCGGCCAACGCGGCCTTGATAGCATATCTTTACGGCAAATATGAGGGGCGCAACGCGCGTGTGTCGGGCGGCCAGCTGTATGTCGACGGCCGTCGTATTGAGTGCGCCACGTTTGCCAACGACTATTACTGGTTCAGCTCCGGGCGGCGTTCCGACAAGAGCGACTCGCGTTGTTTCGGCTTCGTTCCCGAGACTTTCATCATCGGAAAGGTGATAATGCTTATGTATTCGGTCGACGGCGGCAAGCCCGTAAACTGCTGTCTGCGTGACGGCAGGACGTTTCTTCTTATACGTAACCCGTAGTTTTCAGCTCTTGAATAAGGCATTTGTCCTTTTAATTCATGTGTCCGCAAGGCGGACAACAGCTTCTTTTAACCTCTTTAATTCCTTCAAATAATGTCCCAAGCACTTCTTTCCTCGGCCTATTTCGGCCCCATACAGTGGTACCAGAAGCTTTACCGGTACGACCGTGTGCGTGTTGAGGCTTACGATAACTTCATCAAGCAGACCTACCGCAACCGTTGCGTGATAGCCACTACGGGCGGCGTACAGGCCCTTACGGTGCCCGTAGAACGCACCGGGGCGGCGTTGGCGGCCGATGGCAAGGCTACTGCGGGAAAGTGTCTCATGCGCGATATCCGCATAAGCGACCACGGTAACTGGCGCCATCTGCACTGGAACGCGCTGGCGAGCGCCTACGGTGAGTCGCCGTTCTTCGAGTATTACGTTGACGACTTGCGGCCGTTCTTCGAGCGGAAGTGGACCTTCCTGTATGACTTCAACATGGAGATTTGCGCCAAAATGTGCGAATTAATCGGCATAGAACCGTGCATCGAGCCTACCACGGAGTATGTAGCGGCCGATGACAGTGTCCTTGCCGGAACGGCAGACTACCGTGACGTGATACGGCCCAAGCACCCTCTGGACGACCCGCAGTTCGTAGCGCGCCGCTATTACCAGGTATATGAGCGCAAGCACGGCTTCATACCAAACCTCAGCATACTCGACCTTCTCTTCAACATGGGCAACGAGAGCGTGCTGTATCTTTAGCGAAAACATTGAGAGCCGTTGCCAATAACGGGGCAACGGCTCTCTTCCTTCACGTTAGTATGTTATGAAAATTTGAGAGAATTGAAACTTCACAGTTTCGTTTTGTTGTTTTATTAAACACTTGTTTTATAGAGAAAGCATAGAAAATTGTCTTATTTCAGTATTGTCGCCGTGGCCGGCACCGTCTTCATCGAGTCGGTTTTTACCGAGTCTCCCATCGCTACGGAGGGTCCTGTCTTGGCTTTCTGGAATGAGGCGATGTTGGCTGCCGGCTTCTCGTCGTCGGTGAATGCCACCTGCGCGGCGTTGCCCAGCGTCAGGAATATCGCCACCACTGCTGCGGCCTTGAACAGCGGCATAAGTCTCTGCCTCATGTTTATCGTGCGTGCCCTTACGGGTTCCGGCTCGTTGATTTGTGCCATCAGCCTTTCGTCGAAGTCGTCTCCCAGGGTGTCGTCAGCCGTCTCGGTCTGTTCGTAGCAGAACAAGTCCCTGTACGGCAGGAGGCTTACCGGTATCTCTTTCTGGCTGAAGAACGTGCGGAGAATCTTCTCTTCCTCGAGCGTTGTCTCGCAGTTCCAGTAGCGTTCGAGCAACTGTTCTATATACTTATAGTCCATATCGGTCAATTTCGTTGTATTTTTGCTTTACTGCCTGCCGTGCCCTGAATATGTTGATTTTCACTTGTTCCTCGCTTATTCCGAGCACTTCGGCAATTTCCTTGTAGCTCTTTCCCTCGAAGTCGCGCAGCTGCATGCAGCTTTTTTGCTTCTCGGGCAGGCCGTCCACAATCCTTTTTACCTGCTCGACCCTGTCTCGTTGCATCATCCGTTCGTACGGGTCATAGCCTGCGGCGGGCGCTCCGGCCTCTTCGTCACCTATCGGCCGGTTGTCGTTGCCGGCCTTTTTCATTCTGTCGAGAGACAGGTTGCGGCAGATAGTAAGGCTGAAAGCCTCTATCGAGTCGATGTCCTGCCAGTCGTCGCGTCTGTTCCAAACCTTTATCAGCGTGTCCTGTACTACGTCCTCGGCCTCTTCCCTGTTGAGGGTTATCCTCAGCGCAAGGCGGTAGAGAACGTTTTTTAGGGGCAACACGTCGTTGCGAAAACTGATATTTTTCATCTGCTCTCTATTTAAATGACGATTGGGCGGGGTGAAAGTTACAGGTAATCTTGAGAAAATCTCTCTTTTAACAATGTTTAAGAAAATGGGGCTTATTGGCCTAATTGGGCTAATATGGCCAACTGACCTAATAAGCCTGGTAAGTAGCTGACAGTCAGGCGATTTGCGAAAGGCCGCCTTTTGGCTTGTAAAAGGTGGCCTTTTAGCCTGCGATATGCCGTGTTTCGCATGGCAAAAGGCGGCCTTCCGCGCCGTGGCTGATGGCGGACCATTTGTCGTTTGGCTAACCGGGCCGTCGCGGCGGGCGGTAACTCTTGTCGGCTCCTTTTACTCCCGGGTAAGCGTCAAGGCACGATAACCGTTCCGTGACGTCCGTCGATGGCCGTTGCGAGGGTGATGTTCACGCGGCTTACGCCTGCCGATATTGCGTTAAACGCGTTCTCCAGCTTGGGCAGCATGCCGCCGGCCACGGTGCCGTCGGCCACGAGGCGGGCAAAGTCGGCTCGCGTTATCAGCGGTATTACGCTGTCTTCGTCGTCGGGATTGGCCAGCACGCCCTTTTTCTCGAAGCAGTACACCAGCGTCACGTCATACCTTTTTGCCAGCGCCTTTGCCGTCTCGGCGGCTATCGTGTCGGCGTTGGTGTTAAGCAACATGCCGTGCCCGTCGTGCGTCAGGGGCGCCATTACGGGCGTTATGCCGGCCTCGATGAGCGTTGTGAGCTTGTCGCCGTCGGCACGTTCCACGTCGCCCACGAAGCCGTAGTCAACGTCCTTTACGGGCCGTTTGTGCGAGCGTATCACGTCAATGTCGGCTCCCGTCAGCCCGAGGGCGTCCGTTCCGCGTGCCTGGAGCTGCGCCACGATGTTCTTGTTCACCAGTCCGCCGTAGACCATTGTCACCACTTCAAGCATGTAGCGGTCGGTAACGCGCCGTCCGCCAACCATCGTGCTCTCTATGCCGAGGCGCGATGCGATGGCCGTGGCACGCCGTCCGCCGCCGTGAACGAGCACCTTGCGCCCGCTGATGGCGCAGAACCCGTCAAGCAATTCGTTAAGCCGGGCCTCGTCCTCGACCACGGCTCCGCCGACTTTTATTATTGTAAGGGGAAGGGGCATGTTCTCTATTTTTTTGAAGGAGTTAAGTAGTTAAGGAGTAAAGGAGTTAAGACAAATGTCTTGTTGGTGGAATAAGACAAATAAGCCAAATAGGTCGAATATGCCGTGCATACACCAACAAGGCATTTGTCTTAACTCCTTTACTCCTTAACTTCTTAACTCCTAAATTGAATTTTACTCCAAATAAGTATATCCATACAGTCCAGAGCGGTAGTTGGAGAGGAACTCCTT
>NZ_JACJJG010000101.1 GCF_016899855.1 Marseilla massiliensis | reverse complement strand
ATCTGATTCCAGCAAGTGAAATGTTTCACATATCGGTTGCCATCATACTTACGAACATAGTTGTTAAACTGAGTCCTGTTCAGAAAAGCGGTTAATTGAGAGAATACGTATTTGTCTTGGAACATAGCAGCCATTTGTATTAGACTGCAAAGTTGCAAAATCAAGTCCGTTTCATTTCAAAAAACCGTGTAATTGGCTATATTTCAATAATTTCAAAGAACTATTTATCCACTTTTACGGGACAGTAGTGACCTTTCTTATTAAAACAAATGTTGAACAATGGTCTATTCATATAAACAGATATTGCTCATCAGCCTGCCCGTTATGATGAGCATACTTATCGAACAGTTGATAAACATCACCGACGCCGTGTTTCTCGGCCATGTTGGCGAAGTGGAACTTGGCGCCGCCGCGATAGCCGGAATATGGTATCTGGCGGTCTACATGCTGGGCTTCGGCTTCAGCCTTGGCCTTCAAGTGGTAATAGCGAGGCGCAACGGAGAGGGGCGTTATGCCGATGTAGGACTGACGTTCTTCCAGGGATTGCTGTTTCTCTCGGCACTGGCGGTGGCACTGTGCGCCGTTACACAACTTCTGTCGCCATGGCTGTTGGGGCTGATGGTAAGGTCGGACGACGTTTACCGTGCCGTAACAGCCTATCTTGACTGGCGCGTCTACGGCCTACTGTTCTCGTTCCCGCTGCTTGCCCTGAGGGCGTTGCTCGTCGGTATTACGCAGACACGGGCGCTCAACCTTGCGGCAATGACGGCCGTAGTGGTAAACATCCCTGGCAACTGGCTGCTGATATTCGCCCTCGACATGGGCATTTCGGGCGCTGCCATCGCCTCGTCGCTGGCCGAACTGTGCTCGCTCATAGTTCTTTCAGCGTATGTGGCAAGGCATATCAACATGCGTAAATACGGGTTGCGGCCCGTGGCCGACCGCCGTGTGATGGCCAATGTGCTCGGCGTATCGGTGTGGAGCATGTTCCATTCGTTTATCGGAGTGGCCTCATGGATGGCCTTCTTCGTAGCGATAGAGCATTTGGGCGAGGCGCAGCTTGCCGCCACAAACGTGATTCGCAGCGTATCAACGCTGTTTTTCGTCATAGTAAACTCGTTTGCCACGGTGACAGGTTCGCTCGTTAGCAACCTCATCGGCAACGGTGAGGGCAGGCAGGTGCCTGCGCTTCTGCGCCGTGTCATCCGCCTGGGCTATGCCACGGGACTGCCGCTGATTATCGCCGCCGTGGCGCTACGGCCGCAAGTGATCGGCCTCTACACCGACAGCACGGCCGTTACTGACGAGGCTTGGCTGCCATACATGGTTATGCTTGCCAACTATGTGTTCGCCCTGCCGGGCTATGTGCTGATGAACGCGGTGATTGGGACGGGAGCGACCAAGGCCACATTCTTGTTCCAGACGGTAGCCATAGTGATATACCAGATATATTTATTGTACCTCAGTTGGGCTGAAGCGTCGCTTGCGGAATTCTGGACGGCCGAATATCTTTACGTCATACTGCTCGGCATACAGTCGGCCGCACACCTTAGCCGCAGGCGTTCAAGCCTCATCAGAAAGTAAACCTATCTGCCGTAACAGGTATCATGCAAACTTAACCAATCAAAAAACATCATGATGAAGAAAATATACCCACGCGAAGGTGACACCCAGACGGTGTACCTCAACGCCGTAGTGGCCGACCCGTCGATTGAAGTGGGCGACTACACTATGATGATAAGGTTATGCGGTCATCGGGTTCTAAGGTTATGCGGTCAAACCACCTTATAACCGTAAAACCTAATAACCTTAAAACCTTACTATATACAACGACTTCGTTAACGACCCGAGCCAGTTTGAGCGTAACAACGTGCTTTACCATTATCCGGTAAACCACGAGCGGCTCAGGATAGGCAAATTCTGCTCCATTGCATGCGGGGCGAAGTTTCTGTTCAACTGCGCCAACCATTCGCTCCGTTCCCTTTCAACATACACATTCCCGCTGTTTTACGACGAATGGGAACTTGACAAGGCCGACGTGGCCTCGGCCTGGGACAACAAGGGCGACATCGTAATAGGCAACGACGTATGGATTGGCTTCGAGGCGGTAATCATGGCGGGCGTGCACATCGGCAACGGGGCCATCATCGGAGCCCGCGCCGTGGTGACAAAGGACGTGGCGCCGTACACGATAGTGGGCGGAGTGCCGGCACGAGCGATAAGAAAACGCTTCGACGACGCAACAATCAGCAGACTGGAAAGCCTGCGATGGTGGGACTGGTCAAAGGAAAGGATACGGCGTGAGCTGCCCGGGATTATGCGGCGCGAATGAATTTTCCGTAAAAAAACACTGAAAGTTTTGCGGCAGGCAATAAATGCCGTATCTTTGTCCGTATAGACTGCTGCCTTGGACGCAGCTGTTTAGGAAGCTATCGGGCATTGAAACAGTTTTTTTGACAGCTGTTTCTTGCTTTTATGACAGGACATTATCTGAATAGGCCTATGACATTTTCTAACACCCGGATAAGTTTGATAAAAACGGGGAAAAAGCACTTCCTGCCCTTGCTGCTCTTGGCTGACGAACAGGAGTCGATGATTGACAGGTATCTGGACAAAGGTGATTTGTACGCTATGTTTGGCAATGACGGCGATTTGATCGCCGTAGCGGTTGTTACTGACGGGACGGACGGCGTATGTGAACTGAAGAACCTGGCGGTAGCCCCGGAGTACCAACATCAGGGATATGGACGGCGAATGGTTGATTTTCTGTGCAACCGTTATAAGGACAACTATAATATAATGCAGGTTGGCACAGGCGACAGTATGATAACAATCGGGTTTTATGAGAGTTGTGGATTTGTCGTTTCGCATATCGTGAAGGATTTTTTTATTATAAATTATGACCATGCGATAATTGAAGACGGACACAGACTGAAGGACATGGTTTATCTTAAGAAGACCATCGGGTAAGACTCATATCGAAATGAAGATATATTTTAGTTGTAGAAAACTACCTGAAAATTTTGCGGTTACGCGGTAAAGCGTTATCTTTGCGGCGTACTAAAAAGGTGGTGCCGGGCAGCATTTGGTTGCCGAAGGCTGAGATGATACACATTGCACCAGTACGGATAATGCCGACGCTGGGAGTTTTTGGTGACATTCTTTACTCTTTCGCGCATAATGAAACGATGTCCGTGCGTTCCGTCTTTTCATGTACACTTTATTTAATATATAGACACAACGATGAAAAGATATATAACGGCATTGTCAATAGCAGGCTCTGACCCTTCGGGTGGCGCAGGATTGCAGGCCGATCTGAAGACGTTTTCTGCCCTCGGGGTGTATGGCGCCACGGCAATAACGGCCGTAACGGTGCAGAACACGGTGGGCGTGAAGTACGTGCATGCCCTGCCGCCGCAGGTGGTTTACGACCAGATTGTAACGGTAATGGAAGACATCATGCCCGACGCGGTGAAGATAGGCATGGTGAATGACGCCGAAACGCTTGACGCCATAGTGCGTGCCCTGACGCTGCACAGGCCAAGGTTTCTGGTGGTTGACCCCGTAATGGTGGCAACCAGCGGCTGCGCCCTGATGCAGGCTGACGCCTTGCAGGTGATGGAAGAGCGGCTGTTGCCCATGGCCGACATCGTTACGCCAAACCTGCCTGAGGCCTGGACGCTGGCCGGCACTGACAGTTCTGTCGACGAGGCGGCGCAGGCTATACTGCGCCTTGGCGTGAAGGCTCTGCTGATAAAGGGCGGGCATGCCGAGGGAACTACCAAAACGGACTATCTTTACGTAAGCTACGATGACGGCGTTAAGCGAACGGAATTTTCGTCCGCCACCGTGGATACATTCAATACCCACGGCACGGGCTGCACCCTGTCGTCGGCCATCGCCGCAATGCTGGCGCGTGGACACGGCATGGAGGAGGCCGTACGCCAGGCGAAAATGTATCTCACCGAGGCTCTGAAGGCCGGCGCCGACGTTGTTGTTGGACATGGACACGGACCGGTATGCCATTTCTATGATGATGCGGTTATAAGGTCTTACGGTTATAAGGTTATAAGGTCATCAGGTTCTGAGGTCATAAGGTCATCGGGTTCTGAGGTCATAAGGTCATCGGGTTATAAGGTTATAAGGTCAAACCGTAAAACCGTAAAACCTAATAACCTTAAAACCTTAAAATCAAAGCTCCAGTTCATCACCCACTTCACTGACAGATATTCGTATCTCGACTCGGCGATGATGGCCTTGGAGGGCGGTTGCCGATGGATACAGCTGCGCATGAAGGACGCCGACGAGGCTGAAATAGAGCGCACGGCAAGGCAAATACTGCCGGAATGCAGGCGACGAGGTGCCGTGTTCATCATCGACGACCATGTGGAACTGGTGAAACGCGTGGGCGCTGACGGCGTACATCTGGGCAAGAACGACATGCCCGTAGACGAAGCACGGCGCATATTGGGTGACGAGTTTATCATCGGCGGCACGGCAAACACGTTTGAAGACATACAACGCCTTGCCGCACAGGGCGCCGACTACATCGGCTGCGGGCCGTTCCGCTTTACCACAACGAAAAAGAACCTTGCCCCAATGCTCGGTATCGAGGGCTACGAAAACATCGTTTCGCTGATGAAAACACACGGCATTAACTTGCCCATCGTAGCCATCGGCGGCATTACTTACGACGACATACCGCAGGTTATGGCTACGGGCGTTACAGGCATAGCCCTCAGCGGCAGCGTGCTCCGGGCCGATAATCCGGTAGAGGAAATGAGAAAAATAGCAATTCAATTAAGAGTTAAGAATTAAGAGTTAAGAAAATATGCCTTGACAAATAAGCATACGAAGGTATTTTTCTTAATTCTTAACTCTTAATTCTTAATTTAAAAAATAATATTCTATGGACAATAACATCAAAATCACTTATCCCGGGTCAGAGAAAGTCTACATGCAAGGCAGTCTCTATCCCGACATCAGGGTGGGAATGCGCGTGGTTCATCAAATGCCGACGGTAACAATCGAGAACGGCGAGCGCGTGGAACATCCCAATCCCGACGTCTATGTTTATGACACCAGCGGGCCTTACAGCGACCCGTCAGTGGATATTGACGTGAAGAAAGGCCTGCCGCGGCTGCGCGAACCGTGGATTATGAAGCGTGGCGGAGTAGAGCGTCTGGCAGAGATTTCGTCAGAATACGGACGCATGAGGCGCGACGACCGCTCGCTCGACCATCTGCGTTTCGAGCACATCACATTGCCGCTGAGGGCCAAGGAAGGCTGCCAGGTAAGCCAGATGTACTACGCCAAGCAGGGTGTCGTGACGCCCGAGATGGAGTATGTGGCCATCCGTGAGAACATGAACTGCGCCGCACTGGGTATCAAGACGCATATAACGCCCGAGTTTGTGCGTGACGAAGTGGCCGCAGGACGTGCCGTAATCCCGGCCAACATCAACCACCCCGAGGCCGAGCCGATGATTATCGGGCGCAACTTCCTCGTGAAGATAAACACCAACATAGGCAACTCCGCCACCACGTCGGGCATTGACGAGGAGGTGGAAAAGGCCGTATGGAGCTGCAAGTGGGGCGGCGACACGCTCATGGACCTGTCGACGGGCGACAACATACACGAAACCCGCGAGTGGATTATCCGCAACTGCCCCGTTCCGGTGGGCACTGTGCCGATGTATCAGGCCATGGAGAAGGTGAACGGCAAGGCCGAGGACCTGACCTGGGAGCTGTTCCGCGATACTCTTATCGAGCAATGCGAGCAGGGAGTTGACTACTTCACCATACACTGCGGCATACGCCTGAAGAACATCCACCTGGCCGACGACCGTGTTACGGGCATGGTGAGCCGTGGCGGAAGCATTATATCCATGTGGTGCCAGAAGCACCAGAAGGAGAGCTTCCTCTACGAACACTTTGACGACATCTGCGACATCTGCGCCAAATACGACGTTGCCCTGTCGCTGGGCGACGGCCTTCGTCCCGGCAGCATACACGACGCCAACGACCGTGCGCAGTTTGCCGAGCTCGACACCATGGGCGAACTCGTCGAGCGTGCGTGGGCGAAGAACGTGCAGGCGTTTATCGAAGGCCCGGGACACGTGCCCATGCACAAGATTCCGGAGAACATGCAGAGGCAGATAGAGAAGTGCCACAACGCGCCGTTCTACACCCTCGGCCCGCTCGTTACTGACATCGCGCCGGGCTACGACCACATCACCAGCGCCATCGGTGCCGCCCAGATAGGCTGGCTCGGCACGGCCATGCTGTGCTACGTAACACCGAAAGAGCACCTCGCCCTGCCCGACCGTGACGACGTGCGTGTAGGAGTTGTGACGTATAAGCTGGCCGCCCACGCTGCCGACCTGGCCAAAATGCACCCCGGAGCGATAGTACGCGACAACGCACTGAGCAAGGCACGCTACGAGTTCCGCTGGAAAGACCAGTTCAACCTGAGCCTCGACCCTGAGCGAGCGTTGGAGTATTACAAGACGGCCAACCACGTTGGCGGCAAGTATTGCACGATGTGCGGCCCCAACTTCTGCGCAATGCGCATAAGCCAGAACATCAAGAAGGACGGGGAGTGTGATATTTAATTTAGTAGTTAAAGGTAGTTAGAGTAGTTATTGCTCGCTACGTTCGCAGTAGTTAAAGTCAAATGCCATGCAGGTTTTAATCCACTAAGGTAATGACTTTTAACTACTTTAACTACCTGTAACTACTTTAACTACATAAAAAATAAGGATTTACCGATTTAAACATAATAAAAAATGATTGAAAAGAAAGTTTCACAGGGTATCATCAGTACCTATTTCGAGAAGTTGGAAAGAAACCTCGACCTCGACGTCGCTATCGTTGGCGGCGGTCCGTCGGGCATTGTTGCAGCGTATTACCTGGCTAAGGCCGGGCTTAAGGTGGCTCAGTTCGACCGCAAACTGTCTCCCGGCGGCGGCATGTGGGGCGGCGCAATGATGTTTAACCAGATTGTTGTTCAGGAAGAGGCAATCAACATCGTAAAGGATTTCGACATCAACTATAAGCCTTACGGCGACGGTCTGTATGTCATGGACTCTGTCGAGAGCACCTCAGCGTTGCTCTACAAGGCCGTACACGAGGGCGCAACGATATTCAACTGCTACTCGGTAGAGGACGTTGTGTTCAAGAACAACGTTGTAAGCGGCGTCGTAGTAAACTGGACTCCTGTGCTGCGCGAAGGACTGCACGTTGACCCGCTGAACATCATGGCTAAGTGCGTAATCGACGGAACGGGCCACGACAGCGAGATGTGCAAGACCGTTGCACGCAAGAACGGCATACGCCTGGCCACCGACACGGGTGCCGTTATCGGCGAACGCTCGCTCGACGTTGTTGCAGGTGAGGAGGAAGTGGTAAACGGAACGAAGGAAATCTACCCCGGACTCTACGTCTGCGGCATGGCAGCCTCAGCCGTCAGCGGCACTCCCCGCATGGGACCAATCTTTGGCGGAATGCTTATGTCAGGCAAAAAAGTGGCTGAACTGATAATAGAAAAACTTAAATAATTAAGAATTAAGAGTCGGAAAATTAAGAATTAAGAGTTAAGATTTAAGAAAAATACCATTGTTGTCATAATGTCGATGCATATTTTCTTAATTCTTAATTCTTAACTCTTAATTAAAAAAAACATTTTAATCCCTAAAAGAAACGTGCTTTGGATTGTCATAACTTCCCCTTCTTTTTTTGACGGCGAGGCGCAGTTTCTTCACCGTCTGTTCGCCCATGGCGTTGACATTGTTCACTTACGCAAACCCGGGGCGACGCCTGAAGACTGCGCAAGGCTGCTCGACGGGTTGTCGGCAGACGACCGTAAGCGCATCGTAATACATGATTTCTTCGAGCTTGCACGGCTTTACGGCCTTCGCGGAATACACCTCAACGCACGACGCAGTATCGTTCCTGATGGGTGGCAGGGGCACGTCAGCCGCTCATGTCACTCCTTAGATGAAGTCAGACGGTATAAAGACGCATGCGATTACGTCTTCCTCAGCCCGATATTCGACAGCGTCTCAAAGCAAGGCTACGCCTCGGCATTCACCGACGAAACATTGAAACAAGCGTCGCTTGACGACATTATCGACGATAAAGTAATAGCTCTCGGCGGCGTAACTCCCGACAAAATCAGCTATTTACAGCAACTTGGTTTCGGTGGGGCGGCCATGCTCGGCTGCGTAAACAACCTCGCCGCGTTGACTGAAATAGAACAAGACGAAACATTGTCCAACATTAAAAATATGTTTGCCAAACTTTAATGGCTTTACTGCTATTGCGGTATAGGCTTCTCCCTATTATCTATATTCTTTATTACCCTGCACGGATTGCCCACTGCCACGCAGTTGTCGGGTATTGAACGGGTGACAACGCTGCCTGCGCCGACGACGCTGTTGCGCCCGATTGTCACTCCTGGCAGCACGATGACGCCACCGCCAAGCCACGCGCCGTCGCATATTTTCACGGGCTTTGCGTATGTCAGGCAAAACTCGCAGTCGTCTCCGCCGTCATCGGGCAGCATGCGTTCGACGTAGCGGGTAGAGTGCGTGGCGGTATATATCTGCACGTTAGAGGCTATGAGTACATCGTTGCCTATTTCGATAATGTTGTTGTCGACGAAAGTGCAGTTCATGTTGATTATCACGCGGTCGCCAATGAATATGTGGCGGCCGTACTCACAGTGGAAGTCAACGTCAATGTGTACACGCCGTCCCACGCTGCCGAACAGCTGTTTCATTATGCCACGTTTCTTTTCAATATCCGTATATCCCGTATCGTTAAGCTCGCGCGTCAGCCGTTTCGCCTTTGCCGCTATTTTCACTATTTCCGGGTCACCACCGTAAAAAGGCTCTCCGGCCAGACATTTTTCAAGTTCCGTTTTCATTGATACATGTTTTTTGCATTATGCAAAAATAAGGATTTGACTTGACATTTTACCATTTTTAGTGTTGATTTATGTTAAGGCATCAATGAACCTTATTCACAATAAAAACGACATACCAGGCCAAGTGCACACATGAAATTCCATAAAGACCAAGGGCGTAATGAACACAAAAGACTGTCTTTGACATAGCAAAAGGCCGCTAACGGCAAGGCGAAATGCCATCTTTCGCCGTGTAAAAGACGGCATTTTACAATCAGGGCAATGACTTACTGTCTTTTCCTGAAATAGGTTGACAGTTTTTGTTTAAATAAACTACATTATTTTACACACTCTTGATAGAGGTACTGGAATAGTTGACATCGCATCAGGAAATGTGCCGCTTTACTTTACATTCCCGGTCTTTGTCAGGCGGACCCGCGGGGCCGCCTGACAAAATCGCAGCAAAGATACTATCTTCCGTTGTCATTCCCTCCATGCCCCACCGTTTTTTTTCTTTTCCACAGCCGTTTTTGTTCGCCGCTCCCGGCGTGCGCCGTCTCCGGGGTGTTGTTACCGATGCTCATGTGGGG
>NZ_JACJJG010000100.1 GCF_016899855.1 Marseilla massiliensis | reverse complement strand
GTCTGCTCGTTGCTTGTCCCTTGTCTGCTAAGGGAAATCTCCTTGTCTGCTTGTTACTCGTCCCTTGTCTACTAAAAAAGAACTTAGTATTCAGTTTTGTCTTCCTTGGCAGCCCATTCTTCGAAAGCCTTGATGGCTTCGTTTCTCATCATGGCTTCGGCTGGCAGCTTACGGCCGTCGCGCGGCAGTGCAAGTTCGTCGTAAATGAACGAATCATCGAAACCGATTGCCTTGGCGTCGTCTTTCGTATTGGCGTAATATACCTTGTCGATATGCGCCCAATATATCGCGCCGAGGCACATCGGACACGGCTCGCACGACGTGAATATCTCGCAACCAGACAAGTTGAACGTGCCAAGAACCTGCGCCGCACGGCGTATCGCGCTCACTTCGGCATGTGCGGTAGGGTCGTTTTCGGCAGTGACACGGTTGACTCCCGTCGCTATAATCTCGCCGTCGCGCGCTATAACGGCACCGAACGGGCCGCCACCATTGGCGATATTCTCACGTGAAAGCCTGATGGCCTCACGCATAAGCTGGTCGTTTGTCATATATTTTAATTTTAAAAGCAGACAAGTTGACAAGTGACGAGCAGACAAGGAGATTTGCCTTGTTGATAATCAGGCAATTAGAAGCCAAGGGGTAAGGCAAATCTCCTTGTCTGCTCGTCACTTGTCAACTTGTCTGCTTGTTTCTTGTCTGCTAAAACTCAGCGTTCTTCGGTGTTCTTGGGAACGGGATGACGTCACGTATGTTCTGCATACCCGTCACGAAAAGAATGAGCCTCTCGAAACCAAGACCGAAGCCTCCGTGTGGGCAAGAGCCGTATTTGCGGGTATCAAGATACCACCACATGTCCTTCATCGGGATGTTGCGCTCGTTGATTTCGCCCATCAGTTTATCGTAGTTTTCCTCACGGACACTGCCTCCTATAATCTCTCCGATTTGCGGGAAGAGCACGTCCGTACCCTGCACGGTGCGTCCGTCCTCGTTTATCTTCATGTAGAACGCCTTGATGGCCTTCGGGTATCCGGTCATGATAACCGGCTTCTTGAAGTGGTGTTCCACGAGATAACGCTCGTGTTCGCTGGCCAAGTCCATGCCCCATGATACCGGGAACTCAAACTTGTGGCCGGCCTTCACAGCTTCTTCGAGTATGCGTATGCCCTCGGTATACTCCAGACGCACAAACTTCTCGCCGACAACCGACTGCAGGCGGGCAAGCAACGTCTTGTCAATCATCTTGTTGAGGAACTCCAAGTCGTCCTTGCAGTTGTCCAAAGCCCACTGCACACAGTACTTGATGAAGTCCTCCTCGAGGTCCATCAGGTCGTCAAGGTCAATGAAAGCAACCTCCGGCTCAATCATCCAGAACTCCGCAAGGTGGCGCGGAGTGTTTGAGTTCTCTGCACGGAACGTCGGTCCGAACGTATAGATTGCGCCCAAGGCGGTAGCTCCGAGCTCACCTTCAAGCTGTCCGCTGACGGTCAGCGAGGTCTGCTTTCCGAAGAAATCGTCGTCATAAACAATCTTTCCGTCCTTGTCTTTCTTCAGGTCATACAGGTTCTTCGTCGTAACCTGGAACATCTGTCCGGCACCTTCACAATCGCTTGCGGTAATGAGCGGAGTGTGGAAATAGAAGAAACCGTGGTCGTGGAAATACTTATGTATGGCAATGGCCATGTTATGACGTATGCGCATTACTGCCCCGAAGGTGTTGGTACGCAGGCGGAGATGGGCGTACTGGCGCATGTATTCAAAGCTCTGTCCCTTCTTCTGCATAGGATAGTCGCTGCCGCACAGGCCGTAAACCTCAAGCTCACGGCACTGCAACTCAACGCTCTGGCCGGCGCCCTGGCTCTCAACCAGCTCGCCGTTGACGTTGATACATGCACCGGTTGTTATCTGTTTAAGCGTCGCTTCGTCAAACTTTGACGGGTCAACGACAATCTGGACATTCTTTATCGTAGAACCGTCGTTCAGCGCGATGAAGTCTACCGACTTGCTGCTGCGGTGGGTACGCACCCATCCGCGCACGTTGACGATGGCTCCGAAGTCGTTACGCTGAAGCACGTCGACAACTTTTGTTCTCTTGATTTTTTCCATAATTATTTAAGTTCAGGAGTTAAAGGAGTTATAACAGTTATCGCTCACTACGTTCACTAAGGAGTTAAAGACAATTGCTCAACCGTTTTACGACACGGCCTTCACCACTTATTACCTCTCCTTTAACTTTTAACCTTTTTACTTTTTTACCGTTTTACCTTTATTCGAACGCTCCCATGCGCAGCATGTCGACCTCCTTCTCGGTAAGGAAACGCCAGTCGCCGCGGCGCAGGTTCTTCTTTGTCAGACCGGCGAACTGTACTCGGTCGAGCTTGACAACACGATAACCGAGACTCTCGAAGATACGGCGCACAATACGGTTCTTGCCGCTGTGTATCTCGATTCCTACCTGGCTCTTGTCCGTCGGACTTGCATACTCGATGGCATCGGCATGCACTTCACCGTCGTCAAGAGTGATACCGGTAGCTATCTGCTGCATGTCGTGGGCTGTAACGTTCTTGTCCAGGAATACGTGATATATCTTTTTCTTCAGGAATTTCGGGTGAGTCAGCTTGCTGGCAAGGTCGCCGTCGTTGGTGAGAAGCAACACACCGGTAGTGTTACGGTCAAGACGTCCAACGGGATAAATACGCTCAGGACATGCATCCTTGACCAAGTCCATCACCGTCTTGCGCTGTTGCGGGTCGTCGCTGGTGGTCACGCAATCCTTGGGTTTGTTCAGAAGGACATACACTTTCTTCTCCATCTTGACGGGCTGGTCGTGGAATTTCACCTCGTCGGTACGCAAAACCTTTGTTCCGAGCTCAGTTACAACCTGACCGTTAACCGTAACTACGCCAGCCTGGATAAACTCGTCAGCCTCACGACGACTGCATATTCCGGCGTTGGCGAGGAACTTATTAAGACGAACGGGCACTGTCGGGTCGATGTTTTCCTCCTTATATTCGATGCGTTTCTTCATGCTATACTTTGCATTCGGGTCGTAATCGGCCGTATGCTGACGGTAACCGCCCTGACGGTTGTAGCCGCCCTGGCGCTGCTGACCGTATCCGCCACGCTGCTGGTAACCACGGTTATAGCCGCCCTGACGTGGCTGATAGCCGCCTTCTTGCCCGTTGGCGTTATAGCGCGGACGGAAACCCGTCTGCGGACGCTGGCCATACTGGCTCTGGCGGGGCTGGTAACCACCCTCCTGGTCCTTGTTGTAACGCGGGCGATAACCCGTCTGCGGGCGCTGGCCATACTGGCTCTGGCGGGGCTGGTAACCCTCCTCGCCCTCCTTGTTGTAACGTGGACGGTATCCTGCCTGAGGACGTTGCTGATAGCTGCCACGCTGCTGGTAGCCGCCCTGCTGTGGCGCATTGTAGCGTGGGCGGTAAGGCCGCTGGGCGTTACCTGCCGACTGTAGTCCTGAGCCGAAGCCCTCTGGACGGAAACCTCCGTCATCCTTGTTGTAGTTTCTGTTAGGGACATAAGCGCGCTGTACCCTTATCCTGGGTCGCAACGGCTTGTCTCCATTCCGATTGTTAAGGCCTTCTGTCTGCTTGTAGCCCTCACGGCTGCCTTCATTTTGTCCTGCAGACAAACTCTCGTTCTTGTTTTCCAATTCTTCTGACATAATTTTTCTTGTTAATGCCTCACGGCGGTTAGTGTTTTGGGTTTTAAGGTTTTAGGGTTATGGGGTTTTACGGTTGAGGCGGCTATAGGGCACGTTACGTCCTGCTTGCTGCCTAAGACCTTAAAACCGTGTGACCTCATAACCCCAAAACCGCATATCAAATTCCTGTATAATTATGCGGAGTTATGGCCATAAGCTCTGCTTTCACGGCGTCGCTCACGTTGAGTCCGCTTATAAATTCATGTATTGTCTCTTCCGTCATCTTCTTGTTTGTACGGGTAAGCGCCTTCAACGCCTCATAGGGATGCGGGTAAGCCTCGCGGCGGAGGATGGTCTGTATAGCTTCGGCCACTACCGCCCACATGTCGTCAAGGTCGGCATTGATCTTCTCCTCGTTAAGGATGAGTTTGCGAAGTCCCTTCAACGTGCTCTGTACAGCTATCATTCCGTGTCCCATTGGCACGCCGATGTTACGCAAGACCGTCGAGTCTGTAAGGTCGCGCTGCAGGCGACTTACGGGTAGTTTTGCCGCAAGGAACTGCAATATCGCGTTAGCAATGCCGAGGTTACCCTCGCTATTCTCGAAGTCGATTGGATTGACCTTGTGCGGCATAGCGCTTGAGCCAACCTCGCCGGCCTTGATTTTCTGCTTGAAGTACTCCATCGAGATATACATCCAGAAATCACGGTCGAGGTCGATGATGATAGTGTTTATACGGCGCAAGGCGTCGAAGACGGAACCTAAGTTGTCGTAGTTGCTTATCTGGGTGGTCCACTGCTCACGCTCAAGTCCGAGCTTCTCGCTTACGAACTTATTGCCGAACGCGCGCCAGTCATACTCGGGATAAGCCACATGGTGGGCGTTGTAGTTACCCGTTGCGCCACCGAACTTTGCCGTCATCGGGCACGCCTCGAGCTGCTTGAGCTGCTCCTCCAGGCGGTAAACGAACACCATCACCTCCTTGCCGAGCCGCGTAGGCGAGGCCGGCTGACCGTGAGTCTTGGCCAGCATGGGCACGCTCTTCCACTCCTCGGCATACTCCTTAAGCTGACCTACAAGTTCCTTTATCAGCGGGATGTACACCTCGTGCAGCGCCTCCTTTACCGAGAGGGGCACCGAAGTGTTGTTGATGTCCTGCGAGGTGAGGCCGAAGTGGATGAACTCCTTGTACTTGTCGAGTCCGCCAATGGCATCAAACTGCTCCTTGATATAATATTCCACGGCCTTTACGTCGTGGTTTGTAGTTGCCTCGATTTCCTTTACACGAGCCGCCCCGGCCTCATCGAACTTCCCGTAAATATCGCGCAGGCGCGAAGCCAGCCCGAGGTCGAAGTCCTTTAGCTGCGGCAACGGAAGCTCGCATAGAGCTATGAAATATTCGATCTCCACACGTATGCGGTAACGAATGAGCGCATACTCTGAAAAATAGTCGGCAAGAGGTGCCGTCTTTGACCTATATCGCCCATCAATGGGGGATATGGCGGTAAGCAAATCCAAATCCATAAATAATACGTATTACGGCTGCAAAATTAATAATTTAAATCGATTCAGGCATACATATACAGCGGAAATATTAAGCGTTGGAAGCGTTTTTTTAATCCATGTTACGCTAACGGCAACGACATGCAACATCAAGCAGGCGTTTTATTGCCGTTACGTTCGGTTTTTACGCCGTTTTTTTGTATGTTTGCAAGTAGAAAACAAACGATTAAAACACAACATTATGTTAGCAAAACAACTATCCGTGTTCCTCGAGAACAAGTCGGGCCGCCTCAACGAAGTAACCGAAGTACTCGGCAAGGCTGGCGTAAACCTCTCGGCGATGAGCATTGCCGACAACTCCGACTTCGGCATCCTGCGCTGCATCGTGTCTGATCCGGAAAAGGCAAAACGCGCCCTCGAAGAGGCATATTTCACCGTAATAATAAGCGACGTAATCGGTTTTACATGCCCTAACACGAGCGGTGCCCTTGCCGTTGTGCTGAAATACCTGTCGGAACGGGGCGTATTCATCGAGTACATGTACTCGTTCGCCGCAGGCGACGTAGCCCACGTGGTAATCCGCCCGACCGACCTTGAGAGCTGCGAAAAGATACTTTCAGAGAAGAAAGTTGACCTCATGGCGGCCAACGAGCTGTACCAGCTCTGACGGTCCGCAATCACCCGTTTTCCAAAAGATGGCCTTTCGCGTTCCAAAAGGCCGTCTTTCACAGCTTAAAATGCCGTCTTTTGCGTTGCGAAAGACGGCTGTTCAGAAAATGGCAGTAACCAGTCGCTATACCATCCGGCATATCCTCTTTATATAAAGGGATTTAGGTTACTTTGCCGACTTGCGCCTGTTGCACTCACGGCAGAGCATTTGGCAGTTCTCCTTTACCGTGCGCCCGCCTTCCTTCCACGGCGTAATGTGGTCGCCCTCCATAAATTCATAGTCCATTTCCTTACCGCATATCGCGCACCTGTGCCCCTGCGCCTCCCACACGGCCAGTTTAATGTCGTCGGGAAAGGCGCGGAGGTCAAGCTCACGTTCGTCACCCGTCAGCACGTAAGGTATTATTCCCTGCTGCCGTTGTATCTCGCTGTCTCTCATAAGTGTCGATATTTGCCGTGCAAAAACAACTGTGTCGAGCGTCTTGTCATAGAACTTGTCGTAATACAACGCCCAGTCAAGCCCCTTCATTATCTTCTTGAAGTGGCGCGGGTCAAAGTTGGTTATCGCCCAGTTTATCACATTTTGGAAGTAAGTCCACAGGTTATTGGCGTTCGGGTCGTGCTGGTGGTCAGCCATATAGCCAACAATCGTCTGGCGCTTACCCATCCTTGTCTCGTGGTCGGCCATCCATTCAAGCGCTTTTTTGAGAAAATCCTGCCTGATAGGCGTACCGTTCACAAGGTCTTTTGCCAAACGGTAGGCACCGCAGTTCGACTTCGAGAAGTGCCGTTTTGCGTCCGACACGAACGGGCCTGCGTACACGGCGTTGTTTATCTCCTGCTCGTTCAGCGGCTTGCCGGCTATGTTTATAGTCCTGAACCACTCTAACTTTTCCGACGGCTCGCCCTCGCAGACGTAGACAGTCAGCCGGTAGTCAAGGATTTTCCGCTGAATGTCCTTGGGCTGGTTGAAGAAATTTTTGAACTCGTAAGAGAACTTTCCGGCAACATATTCACACAAGGAGAGCGTGCGCTGCTGGCCGTCCATCACCTCATACGGGCATTCGGCATCGTCGCCACGCTTCACCCAGTACATAACGTTCAGCGGATAGCCGTTTAATACGGTGGTAATCACGGCCTGCTGTTCCTTTTCGTTATAGATAAACTCACGCTGGTAAGGCGGCCTTATATCCAATTTCCCGCCGTAACCGCGCACTCCCTGTTCCTCATTGTTCACGTAACCGTTGGTTATGTCACCAACCGTCACCTCGATTTGCTTGATTGTCATCATGGCTTTTTACATTATTTACGCTTAATGAAGATGCGCTTGTATTTCTTTTCTCCACGTGCAACAGCTTGGGCTATGCCGCTTTCTTTATTCCAAAGGCCGTTAGAAAAACTTTTTCCTTCACTCTCTGTTGCACCGATTATTTCAAATTGCTTTGGACTATATTTATCAAGAAAGGTTATTGGTACACCCATTACGCCCATATAGTCACATGGAATATTAAGCGTTTTGTTAACTTCAATAGCGTCATAATTGTCATATTTCGGGTATTCTTCAGGCGAATAACGGCACACCAAGTCAAGTTCTTCATTACGTTTGGGTATCTCCATATTGGTAAACCATGTAACTCCGGAAACTCTAATCATGCCTTTCTTGTGGTCGCCAGCCGTCGCTATGTCCTCGTATGGTGACAAAAAATGCCCTGCTGTGCCCTTAAATCCATAACCTAACCACACCTTATTGTCCTTTATTAGAGGAAAAACCTCTTTATATGTTATGGCGTTTTGATGCCCCACTATCAAGAACTTTTTGCCATATTTCATAAGTTGTCCGATGTACTCACGGAACAAAGAGAAAGGCGGATTGGTTACAACAATGTCCGCTTCTTTCAATAGTTCGATACACTCGCGCGAGCGGAAGTCGCCTGTTTCGAGTAAGGAAAGAACGTTCTTGTCGTTCTGCAACAGGTAGCGGACATCCGAAAGGTCTACCGCCCCGTCGCCGTTCAAATCCTTAACCTCGGTTATTTCCACCTTGTAAGCCAACTTCTTAGGCTCGTCGTCAAAGCCTTCAAAGTGGAGAAGCAGCTCGTTTCCTTGCACCGGCGAGCCGTTATAGCAAGTGCAGATGAGTTTTTTCAAGCCCAACTGATTGAAGCACAGAGCAAAGTATTTGAAGAAATTGCTCTCGTAAGGGTCGTCACAGTTGCACAGAACAGTCTTACCTCTAAAATGAGATTGATAATGTTGCAGTTCACGCTCAATGTCGCTGAGCTGCGTGTAAAACTCGTCTTTTTTGGCGAGTTTTGCCGCATTAAGGTTTTTGTTTGCCATAATTGACTGATAGTTTATCAAGCATAAACTATCAATCCGCCAACGCATAAAGAAAGGCGTGATGCCATTCTTACCGCGTTTAGCACGGGGTGGCCTCGGATTGGAACCCCGGGTCTATCATAAGAATGCATCACGCCATTGCGTGTGCATCGCTTATTGATAGACATAGGGGCATCAATACGAAACCACCTGTCACATATTATTTCCGTGCTTGTTATTCCAAATGAGTTTCCGAGGCTCTTGGCTAAACGCGAAATAATAGCGAATGCTTATAAATTATGTATTTATTTTAATAATGCTTCTTTCTGTTTCTTGTTTTTGTTTTTTATTTATTACATGATATTTTACGGTGAAACATCGACAAAGATGCGGCTTAGCGCATTGTCAGTTACCGTTTGGCAAAGATACAAAAAGTTTTTCTGACAATAAAACTTTTTCCGTAAATGCTCTCAATTTATGATGCGCACCGTCCCAAATTGCACCGCCACGACAAAACAGTCACAATCCATACATTTTCCAAAAGACGGCATTTTGTCTTCCGAAAGACCGTTTTTTACCGTCTAAAAGGCCGTCTTTAGCAGCGCAAAAGACGGCCTTTCATAACGTATTGAACCACAAGGCATTGCGCAATCGTTAATTTTATACCATGAAACAGGACGGCAAACGCCAGATATTCCCGCTCCTTACGTCGTGCATTTTCATGTAAAAAAACGGAGAAAACGCCGTAAGCAAGAGCGGTAACGGTCGTAAACGGCACTATTTTTAATAAAAACAAAAAAAACATTGATAAAATTTTGCAGAATTAAAAAATTGCAGTATCTTTGCAACCGCTTACGACAAGTAAGGGCGCATAGCTCAGCTGGTTTAGAGCATCTGCCTTACAAGCAGAGGGTCGGGGGTTCGAATCCCTCTACGCCCACTACAAAAAGTCCCGCAACATTCTTTGTTGCGGGACTTTTTGTTAGTAGACGAGTTGACAAGATACAAGCAGAAGAGCACGAATCGCAATGTAAAAGACTGTGTTTCATGACATTAAAAGCCGTGTTTTATAAGTAAACAAATGATGATGATTTTCGCTAAACATCTGTCAGTCTGTCAGCGTTGGGGATAACACGCTGGCTATCAGGATGTTTGGAGCTGAAAGATTGAGGGCGAATCTTTCAGATTCTTTCACGCCGGCAACTGACGGGAAAGGGCTGACGGATGTCCGGTAGGCATCTGTCAGCTTATAAACAATTGACAGTCAGATTGTTAAGCGCAAGGCTGAAAGATGAAAGATGTTTACGGAAAAATGTTTTATGAATGTCTGCAAAGCTTACATTCATTGGTAGTTAAAGGG